>JANXLO010000698.1 GCA_025355115.1 Chthonomonadaceae bacterium | reverse complement strand
AGGATAGTCTGGCGCAGCACATCTGTCCAGTGCGGATGCGCCTTGAAGGCGGAGACGACGTAGGCGAGGTAGATGAGAGACGCGTAGAGCAGGAACTTCTCGACGCGCTTATAGTTGCTGCGCGTGACCAGCATCCAGATGCCCAGAGCCGTCAGCGGCACGACGAGCCATCGGGCCGCCATCTGCGCCCACTCCGGCGATAGCATCATCGCGGGCGGATGTCCTAGCAGGTGCGCGAACAGATGGATCGCCAGCCAGCGCGAGACTGTCGGCGCGAAAATCTGCACCGCCGCTGTGATGCCAGCGAACTCGGAGACTGTTGTAGCGAAGTTCGCGATGAGGAGGATCCCCATCGCGAAGAACGTCACCTTGACGCCGTACTCCTCGCGGATGAGATCAGCCAGGCCCTTGCCGGTGACGACCCCCATTCGTGCGCCCATTTCCTGACAGACACCCAGACTGATCGTCACCAGCACGAGAACCCAGAGCATGGCGGAGCCGTACTGCGCACCGGCGAGGGAGTATCCATAGATGCCGCTGGCGTCGTTGTCGGCGTTCGCGGCGATGATGCCGGGGCCCAGGACCGCGAAGAGCATCAGCATTCGGGAGCGGAGGAGGCGTGTGCGCAGTGTGGGGAGTTTGGTTCCCGGCATTGTCGGAGCCTCCTTTCATTGAGGTTTCCGCCCCGGCCGGGAGAGGAGGGAGCAGAAAGAGAAGAGCCGACCGTCAGGCCGCTTTTCTCGTCCAGAGCCACCCCTCTCTACTGCGGTTTCCGTAGGGCAGGCGACCAGGATGCGTCGGTATTGTCGCCCTGGCCTTTGGTCAAATTGATTTTGTTGGTGCCGTCGCTGTTGATGACCCAAAGGTCATGTTTGCCATTGGGGCGCAGCACTTCGTAGAGCAGCCGGCTGCCGTCCGGCGACCATCGCGGGCGAGTCGGTTTCCCTTCGGCGTCCGTCTGCACCATGTAGCGCACGGAATCCACCACTTCAGGCACCACAACGATTCCTTGCGGGTGAGCACTGTCCAGCACAGTATCCATGACAACCAGGCCGCGCATCTCGCGGTTACCTTCGCCCGCCAGCCGCCACACTTCAAACGCCATTTTGCTGCCGTCGGGCGACCATGCGAGGTTTTTAGGCTCTACGCTGTAGCCCAGCGCCGCAAAGAGATTGACGACGTCGGGCTTTGCGGGGTTTTTGAAGCTCCAGAGACGAATGCCGCTGATAAACTGCGTTTTGCCCTGGGCGTCCGCCGCCTCCAGCTCGGTATAGGAGGAAGCCAGACGATTTCCGTTCGGCTCCCATGCAAAGCTGACCTCATGTCCCTTGTCGAGCGCGACCATCTTGCTGCTGCCTGTCGGTATCGCCATCACCATCTGATCGATGGAGGGCGCGCCTGGCAGGGTGGCATGGAGCTGCCCGCTAACGTCCTGCGTCGCGCACACGCCGATTCCATCGGAGGCAAACTCGGCACTGAGAAAAGGACCCTCCGGGTTCGCAGCCTGCGCCGCTTCATCGTTGCCGTCCTTGACGCCGTTGGGTGGAGGCATAAGCTGAGAAACGTCGGTTCCATTCAGGTTGACGGTTTTTACTGCGCCCTGAACGATGAAGGCAGCCGACTTACCATCCGCGCTGACGGCGGGCGCAGACTTGTTGCCAGGGCCATAGGTCAACTGTTTCGGGGCGCCAGTGCCCAGAATATAGATCTGCGTCACTTTATTGTCGCGCAGGTTAGACGCGTAGAGCAGACTTTTGCCGTCGCGCGCCCAGACGGGATTCGCCTTGTTGGATATGTCGTCCGGCAACGTAAGGGGGCGCAGATCGGTGCCGTCGATTCGCACCGCGTAGAGAGTAGTGTTTCCTTTTTCGTCCTGCCGAACGAACGCGACATGGTCACTGGTGTCGAACGCCAGGCCGCCCACCGGCCCGACATTCCCCAAATAGGAGACGTAGTAGTAGAAGCCGACGAGCATTCCAAGCAGTGACAGAAAAAGAAGTACTCTGCCCATGCGCCGCTGTTTTTCCCGCTGCCACCAGTCTGGGGGCGCGGCTTCCGGTGTTGTTTGTGTGTTTGCCATCGTGAATAGGTGTCTGCCGTGCAGATGTGACCGGCGGGACGATTGAAAAGTTGCAGTCATCGAAATGCAGGAACAACTGAATGCAAAGCGCATCTACGACGATAATGCAGGCGTCCCGATCCTGCATACGGAGAGTCGCGATGCCGACGTTTCACACTCTGGAAGCAGATGACGACAGTCCCAGACAGGGTAGCATGAGACTTCCTTAAAAGTCAAGGCAAAGTAGGAGACATGCAATGAGAATCAAGCTAGGCAAAGCCAGCACTAATCCGACTGTTACAGGATATGTCGCGAAGGAGAGTTCGAACGTCAGATGTCACGTCAAATGGACTAACGGAGTGTCTCAGCTAGAATAGTCAGTCTCCCTCCCCTGCTGGACATGAGGGGGAGGGAGCGGATAAGCTCAGAGGCGGGCGGCCTTGTAGCAGTTGATAAGGCCATTGGTCGAGGAGTCGTGAGTGTGAACTTCCGATTGATCTTCGAGCTCCGGATAGATGGCTTTCGCCAGTTGCTTGCCGAGTTCCACGCCCCACTGGTCGAAGGAGTTGATGTTCCAGAGGATACCTTGAGTGAAGATTTTGTGCTCGTAGAGGGCAATGAGGGAGCCAAGCGTGCGCGGCGTCAGTTTCTGAAACAGCAGGGAGTTGGTCGGGCGATTGCCGGTGAAGACCTTGTGCGGGATGAGACGCTCCAGCGCTTCGCCGCTCATGCCGGACGCCGTCAGTTCCGCGCGCACCTCGGCCCCCGTCTTGCCGCGCATAAGGGCCTCCGTCTGCGCGAAGAAGTTTGAAAGCAAAATTCGGTGATGGTCGCCGAGCGGGTTGAAGGTCTCAATCGGGGCGAGGAAGTCCGCGGGAACCACCTTCGTTCCCTGGTGAATGAGCTGATAGAAGGCATGCTGCCCGTTGGTTCCCGGCTCTCCCCAGATGATGGGTCCGGTGGAGTAGTCGGTGATGCGTTCGCTGTTGCGGTCAACGCCCTTACCATTGCTCTCCATGTCGCCCTGCTGAAAATAGGCAGGGAAGCGGTGCATATACTGGTCATAGGGCAGGATCGCGACGGTCTGCGCATCGAAGAAATTGTTGTACCAGAGACCGATCAGGGCCATAGTGACGGGCAGATTCTCCTCTAATGGGGCGTTGCGGAAATGCTCATCCATCTCGAACGCGCCGGTGAGAAGCTCCTCGAACGCGTCCATTCCAATGGAGAGAGCGATCGACAGTCCGATTGCCGACCATAGCGAGTAACGGCCTCCGACCCAGTCCCAGAACGGGAACATGTTGGCCGTGTCGATCCCGAACTTCGCGACCTCCTTCGCGTTGGTCGAGAGGGCGGCGAAATGCTTCGCTACCGCAGAGTCGTCGTGAGCTGCGCGCAGCAGCCACTCCTTCGCGGTCTGGGCGTTGGTCAGGGTCTCCTGCGTTGTGAAAGTCTTGGAGGCGACGAGGAAGAGGGTGGTCTCCGGGGAGACAATTTTAAGAATCTCGGCAATCTGCGTTCCGTCTACATTGGAGACGAAATGCACGTTTAGCCCTCTCTTGGCGTAGGGCTTCAGCGCCTCTGTGACCATGACGGGGCCGAGATCGGAGCCTCCGATGCCGATATTGACGATGTCGGTGATCGGCTTGCCGGTATAGCCTTTCCACTCTCCCCTGCGCACCCGATCGCTGAACTCGCGCATATGGGCAAGCACGGAGTTGACCTCCGGCATCACGTCCTGCCCATCTACTAGAATGGGGCGATTGGAGCGATTTCTCAGCGCGACATGGAGGACAGCGCGATCTTCGGTTACGTTGATCTTCTCGCCCGTGAACATGCGCTCCGTCCAGCCCTTAAGGTCCGCCTGCGTCGCAAGATCGCGCAGGAGGCCGAGCGTCTCCTGCGTAATTCGGTTTTTGGAGTAGTCGAGCAGAATGTCCTGAAAGCGAAGGGAGAAGTTGTCGAATCGCTGCGGGTCGGCGGCAAATAGGTCGCGCATCTGGAGTTCGGACGCCGTCTGATAGTGCGCCGCAAGCGCCTTCCAAGCGGGAGACTGCGTAAGTTTGTTCATTGGGGAATTCACTCCTTTTCGAGCGTCATATTCCCCACTCCCCCGTCGCAATCCTCTCTCGTCGTGCCTTCGCGCTGCACCTTTGCCGCAAACTCCGCGAAGTCTTGGCCGACAGTAGTCAGCCGTGCGAGTAGAGCGTCGATTGTCCCGGAGTCATCGGGATAGGACGAGGTCGCTCGTTCCCTTATTAGATACGTATGGCTCTCCATGCAGCCGATAATGTGCTGGAAGGTGTCTCGCAGATTTCTGTCTCCGATATCGAATGAGGTGTCCATCTGCGCGTCGGTCAGCTCGCGACATCTCAGCAGTAGCTGTCGAGTCGTCCAGGTATCGTGCCCCAGCAGCCTATCCAGAATGTCCATGTTTCTCAAATCCTGCCAGACGGGTATATCGATCCGACCGTTTGCTCTGACGTCCACACTGCTTTGCTCCATTGGCAGCTTGTTGCCAAGAAACCGCATCGGTGTTTCCATATCGAAAAACGAGAAGGACACGCGGGCATTGTCTGCCTGCGTGTCCTTTCTGTTGACTTTATAGGGATACGGGGAATCGAACCCCGGCTACCGAGCTGAGAACCCGATGTCCTGACCGCTAGACGATATCCCCTCATTGCTGATATAAGGCGACTACCCTCAGTGCGAGCTTAGAAACACTACTCGCCTCTACTTAACCATCCCCATTCGAGTAGATTGCCTCCAACAAGAACGTGTCTTATTTAGTATGGCAAAAAAAACCATTGATGTCAAGCGGTCGCTAACGGATTTCTTGGCGGGGTATGTGGTATGAGCAGGATCCTCAACACCGTCTCCTACAGCTGTCACAACTGAACCCTTATCGGTGTGGTGCCCGCACAGCTAGCCCGGAGCCAGGTTAAGAACGAAAATGGATTAACTGGTATGTCACTTGATTCGGTGGTCATTCTTAAGATTTTGCTCTGAAGGTCGTGACGCCGACTAGTCTGCACACCAAGTCAGATTAGGGGAGAGCCCCACCTTCAATTTCCCCTCAACAGCAAGTCCCAGCACTGCACAATGCGGACTACTATTGAGGTCATCGCGGCTATTGCCGCTGCTTCGCACCGTGCTTTTTAAGCAACGCTACGATGGCTGAATAGTGCGCAAAGTTAGCGAACTCAAGGCATGTCATTTCGTCGCTGCCGAGGCGTTGATTGGGATTAGCACCACTCTCCAGCAAGATAGCTGCCATCGCAGAATTGTTGCGTGAAATGCTGTATCCGAGTGGCGTGGATGACGTGGTACAACTTATGCAGACCCGCTCATTAGGACTCGCTCCCCGCTTCAAGAGCAGACGCGCGATATGAATGTCGCCAATGTCACATGCCCGCGCCAGGCAAGGACCAGGTTCATCTGGAACAGCGCCGTGCTCCAGCAAAAGCGCCAGGCACCGCTCGCAACGATACATTGACATTTCGTCCACTAACGCACGCGTTTCCCGGCTGCGAACGTCGGGGGACGCTCCATGTGCGAGAAGAGCGTGGAGTATAGGAAACAGACGCTGCTCGCCATTGCTCAGATCGCCCCTCGACGTTTCGAAGGCGATCTGGAGCGCGGAGGCATGATAAGTCGGCGCCTGGGGCGTTCGTGCGAACAGCATCCCTGCCCCATCGATTAGGGAGGGCTGCTGCCACATCTTGTAATCGACGGAATCGGGAGACGCGCCCGCTTCCAGTGTCTCTCTTGCCTTGGCGGCATCCAATCTACTGCAGGCCATGATAAGCTCGCGATTCAGCTGCTGAACACGCATGATTTGGAATAGCCGCCCGGAGGCTAGGCCAAGAATGATCAGGATGAATAAGCCGTAAATAACCGTTCGTTTAATATGCTTCACTCTGGCCTCATACGGAGGAACGCATGATGTCGCTCCGAGCATTGATCTCATCAGGATGGATTCGTATGCACAAAACGCCTGCCCGCCTGAAAGACCCTTATTGGCCGATACACTAGAAAGTATACCGAAATTTCGATCCACGGAGCATTAGGGCTGGCTGTTGCCAAAGGGTCATTGGATTCGCCGTTTTTTCTATGCTCAAAAAGAAGGAGTTTGCCTGCTGGCGGTGAATAGTAGAGGGAATGAGTCAAGTGTTCCACTCTCCTGCGGCCTACTGTTCGTACGTGAACTGCTTTGGTGGGTAGTAGTTTCAGAGTGGTTTGATTCAGACTTTATCCGCTAGTGTGTGAGATAAGGAGATACGCAGATGAACCTGCGCGATGAACTTTTGAAGAAGGCGGAGGAGATGGCCGCCGGGAAAATGGGGATGGACCCGAAGCAACTCGAGGAGCAGATGAACTCTCTCCTGGGGCGGGCGAGCGGCGGCAAGGGCGAGGAAGCGGACGAGGCCGAGGACAAAGGCACGCAGGACTCGGACGATGCGGAAGACTCCGTTGAGGAGGAAGAGAAGCCAG
>JANXLO010000667.1 GCA_025355115.1 Chthonomonadaceae bacterium | reverse complement strand
GTTCGCGCTTAGGTCTTCCCAAACCTAACCACATAAGACGCGAAGCGACCGATAAATGGAAAGGTGTCAGGAACAGATTACAGCAAATGAGTCATCTCTGCGAGGGAGGTGTAGGCTTCCAGGCTGTGCATATCCTTGGTGAGGACGAGCCATCTCAGACACTCTTTTGTCTGACCGGGATCGAATGTTTTATCGTACGGGGCGGATAGATAGACTCCCTCCTCCCCAAGGTCCTCGACGCCGATCCGCCAGCCGTAACGCATCCTCACTCGAAGACTGGTCAAAATCTCGAACGGTATAAGACATCGCAAAGCCTCCTTGGCAGCGGAAGGGCAAAAATGGCGGCATGAGGCAAAGACAGGGTGTTCGTAGGGAGACACAGTTGCTAGCTGTGAAAAAATCGGATGGACGACCGCGTGGGGCAGAATTAGTGTGCAGATTTGAGGAGACCCTGAACGTCGAGCCAGTCGCCGAACCGATCTATCCAGCTATCGGATGGCAATCCGCGCTTATTCATCCCGAAGCCGTGGCCGCCCTTCGAATAGATGTGGAGCTCAACGGGTTTCCCGACGGACTTCCATTCAGAGTAGAGCTTGACGCTGCCCTGTGAGGCACCGACATCGTCATTCGCGACGAGAATGAAAAGCGGAGGGGCATCGGCGGGAATAGGCGCGCCGCCGGTGCCGCCGCCATAGATTGGGGCCGCGAAGTTGGGCAGGCTTTCCGGAGCGTGCTCCATGACGACGCCCATCGTTACGGCTGCTCCCGCAGAAAAACCGATGATGCCGATCCTATCAGGGGAGATCCCCCATTCGGCGGCGCGCTGGCGCACTAGCTTAATCGCCTGTCTGCCATCCGCGGCGGCGAAAAGCGGTATCGCCTTGCGCTCCGCCGCCTCCTTGTCGCTCATTACCAACTCTTTGCCGTCCGGGCCGACTGTTTTGCGGCCGAACAGAAAGTTGAGCTGCCTCTGAAATTCCGCCTCAGTCGCACCGGTATCAAGCGTGCGGTATTTCAACACGAACGCGGCGACGCCGCGCTCCTGTAGCCACTTTGCGACCTCAATGCCCTCGCTGTCCCAGGAGTGGAAGTGAAAGCCTCCGCCCGGACAGATGACGATCGCGGTTCCATTCGCCTTGCCTCGTGCCGGCAGGTATGCGGTCAGCGTAGGAGTGACTACGTTCCGGATCATCCGTTGCTTGCCGTTGAGATACGCGACCTCCCGCTGAGTCCAGTTCTCCGAGCCGGGCGCGACCCCAGGCCAGACAGGGAACACCGGCTGTTGTGCCAATCCCCGAATCGGAATTGCTATCAAGCCCAGCAGCAGCATCCCGCCGACCGATGGTAAAAAATTTCCTGACTTCATTCCGTTTGCCTCAGTGAAAATTGGAGTCTATCGGCGCGGCAATCCTGCGGATATAGATGTTCTTGAACTCGAGCGGTGAGTTGTGATGCTGAAGCTCGATCTGACCGGTGGGATAGATCGGCTTCCCGCGCTCCCAGTAGTTCTCCATGGGGACGCTCTGAACCACAAGTTCGTTGTTCAGAAAGACCGTCACTCGCTCTCCAACCATCAGGATGCGGAAGCGATTCCACTCGCCGACAGGCTTGTCGGCCCTGTGGCTGGGATGCGTGGTGTGCATCTCGTTGTTGTAGAGCCCGCCTGAGCCTTCACCCATCTCCTGTGCGTTGCGGTTCGGATGATGCTCAGGATCCCATATCTGCACCTGCGGACTGCCTCGAAGATAGATGCCGCTGTCGCCGCCCGTTGTGATTTTCCAGTCCACAAGCATCTCGAAATCGCCGTAGTCTTTGAGTGTGCAGAGGTTGTCGTTCTTGCCGTCGTACTTGATGACCCCATCACTGACAGTCCAGTGCATGAAGGCGGCTGCATCGGCCTTCTGCTGTGCAGTGGCAAGCTCCTGTGGCGTCATCTTCGCTCTCGTCACAGGGTTTCCGACGAGGCCTTTCCAACCCTTCAGATCCTTGCCGTCAAAGAGCAGGCCGAAGCCGTCCGGGGCGATATTCTCGCGCTCCGGCCTGGCAAGGTCTTTGATATAGATGTTACGGAAGGCGAGGGCGCTCGGGCCGTGGCCAAGGAAGCCGACGTGACCGACAGGGCGAAGCATTCCCGGATGCTGGGCGAGCGTCTGCGGGTCGGTGACATCGTTCAGACTGCCGTCCACAGTTGTCATGCCGTTCACGACGATCTTGATGTGCCGTCCTATGGCCGTGATCTCCTCATGGTTCCACTGCCCGACCGGCTTTAGCGAGCCGCGCTTGGCAGGGATCACTTTGTAGACGCTGCTGTGATACTGTCCGGGCTCCAGGTTCGCGTACATGGGGTCGCTGTCGTCCAGCACCTGGCACTCCATTCCCATATAGGCGGCGTCTCCCTCGTACGGGGCGCGTATGCCGATTCCGTTGTTCGCGCCGTGGTCCATCTGAAAGTCGAACTTGAAGGTGAAGTCGGCGTACTCCTTCTCCGTGAAGAGATTCCCTCCCCCGTCCGCCGGACAGAGCAGCAGGCCGTCCTTGGGCACATAGCCCGGCCCCGCGCCATTGACGAGCTTCCACCCATTCAGGGTCTTGCCGTCGAACAGCTTCACGAAGCCCTTTTGCGCGCTAGTCTGACCGGCCGCCCCGCAGACCAGGACGCACAGCGCGAACAGCACTCCAATTGATCTTTTCATATCACCATTCCTGTCAGATTGAGGAGTGCGTCACTCTCCCAGATGAATACGCTCGTCGCGATGCCCCACTACAAAATCCGCATGGTAGGTCTTGAACTTGCGAAACGTGGCGTCGCCCCAGTTCGGTCGGATGCGCGGGTTATCGCACTCTATTGAAAGTGAGTAGTAGCCGGCAGGCACCTGCAGCGTCGCTAACTGCTCAAGCCGGCTTGTGGCCTTGTAGACATGACCCGCGGAGTCCCGAAGCGTCAACGTCAGCGTATCGTCGTCCATGTTTCGAAACGTCAGCACGGGCATCTCCTGCTTCCCGTCGCTCTCAACGAAGAAGGAGAGATTTCCAGGAGGCGAAGCTGCGTCGGCTGGCGCTCCATTCAACGCCGATCCTGCCGGCATCCCGCTCCCTGAGACCGCAGAATGCCGTGACGCAAATCCTAGAAATGAGCGGACAACTAGCGCGATCCCGAACAGTCCGATAACGAGCATCGAGATCAGAAGCAGCGGCAAAGCGCGGCTGCGGCGTTGCTGTGCTGCCCGCTGGGCGCTCGGCATCTCTGCCAGGGGTGCACTATACGCTCGGGACCCATTGGTAGAGGCATGCGGCACGTAGAGAAACCCGCATCGCCGACACTGCGCCATATCCAGCACGGCAGGCTGACCGCACTGCGGGCAGATTTTGTGGGGCATCGTCACCGACAGCGACCTCTCCTCTTAACCTGAAACAGCCTCGACTTGCTTCCCTGGATGCTGTTTCCTCACAAGGCAAGCAACTTCCTGCCGGATTGCGATTCCGGCGGGAATTGACACGGTTTCACTGCGGGGGTTATACTGAGGCCGACCGAGGCGCACACAACTTCTCGACAGGCGGGCGATGCGCGAACAACGGCGACAGCTACTTCAGGGGGATTCGGATGACAGGCACAGAGGCTAAGAGACGATTTCATGGCTGCTATGTGGCGACGCTGACGCCGTTCGACAAGTCGGACAGACTGGATCTAGGTGCGGCGAAAGCCCATGCGGAGTGGCTGGCGAACAACGGCGCGGAGGGCCTGTGCCCGGCGGGCACGACCGGCGAGTTCCTCTACCTGACGGAGGCCGAGAAGACGGCGCTCATCGCGGCGACTGTGCAGGCTGTAGGTAGGCGCATTCCGGTCATAGCGGGCGTCTGGGGACTGCGTGAGGCGGAGACTGCAAGGCTCGCAAAAGGAGCTGAAGCGGCGGGCGCAGACGCAGTATTTCTCCCCACCCCCATCTACTATCCGGCGAGTGACGATGCTGTCTATGGCCACTATGCCGCCGTCCACGCCGCCACGTCTCTGCCGGTTTTTGCCTACAACATCCCGCAGTACGCCGCCAACGAAGTGAGCTTCGCCTGTCTGGAGCGGCTGTTCGCGGACGGGATCATCCTGGGCGCGAAAGACTCTACGGGCACATCCGAGCGGGTGAGCGAGCTGGTGAAACGCTTTGGCGAGCGTGGAGTCGTATTCGCCGCCAGCGACTCGTTCGCCTCAGAAGGCCGAAAGCTCGGCGCGGACGGCTTCATCTCCGCCATCGCCAACATCGCTCCCGCTAGGTTCGCCGCGCTATGGGCAGGCGACGACTCGCTCCAGCCCGAAGTGGATCGTCTGCGCACGGCGCTGAAGCAGGTCGGCTCCCTCCCCGCCCTGAAATACCTCCTCGGTCGCTTCGGCTTCAGCTTCGGCGAAGCCCGCCTCCCCGCCTCCGCGCTCACATCCAACCAGAAATCGACCCTCGACGCCCTCATTTTTTGACGTGCTAACGGCAAATCTTTGGAGGCGAGCCGTTGTTCAGACGTGAAGA
>JANXLO010000654.1 GCA_025355115.1 Chthonomonadaceae bacterium | reverse complement strand
CCCCGTCTATCTCGGAAAGAACCGTTTCGATCTCATCGCAGAACTGGAGAGTGAGTCGGCAGTCCGCTCACTGAAGCCGGATTTCGCCGAGATCGCACTCCTGCCTGCGCGCGGCGTCATCGTGACCGCGCGGTCCGACAGCAAGGAATTCGACTTCGTTTCACGCTTCTTCGCCCCGCAAATGGGTATCCCCGAAGACCCGGCTACCGGCTCGACGCACTGCTGTCTGGGCCCCTTCTGGAGCTCTCGTTTGAATAAGAATGAGTTCACAGCAAGCCAGGTCTCGAACCGCGGCGGAGTCTTGCGAGTAAATGTGCAGGGAGACCGTGTGCTGCTAGGCGGCCAGGCGATCACTGTGCTCAGCGGCAACCTCACTTCTACCGCCTCCGCCTAGCTAGGCCAATGTCATGTGGAGGCGGCGACCTGTTCGAAGAGCTTGTCGGCGTCTATGATCTCGTATCGGTAGCCCTGTTCGGTCAGGAAGAGCTGGCGGTGGGTGGCGAACTCCTGATCCCGCGTCTCTTTGGTGACGAGAGCGTAGAAATGGGCGATGCTGCCATCGGATTTGGGCCGGAGGATACGGCCCAAACGCTGTGCCTCCTCCTGACGAGAGCCGAATGTCCCGGAGACCTGTATGGCGACGTTGGCGTCCGGCAGATCGATGGAGAAGTTGGCGACTTTTGAGACGATGAGGCGCTTGATTATCCCTCGGCGGAACAGATCGTAGATCCGCTCCCGCTCCCGCTGTGGCGTCTTGCCGGTGATGACGGGTGCCTCGAAGTGTTTGGTAATACTCTCGAGCTGATCCAAATACTGCCCAATAACCAACACGTTGTCGTCGCGATGTCGCTCGAAGAGGGCGGCGATGACGTCCTCTTTCCGAGGATTGCAGGAGGAGAGCCGAAACTTCTCGCGAGGGTCGGCGACCGCGTACTCGAGGCGGTTGTCGTCGGCAAGAGGGATCCTGATCTCGGTGCAGATTGCGGTGGCGATCCAGCCCTGCTTCTCCAGCACTTTCCACGGTACATCCGCCTTCTTCGGGCCGATCAGCGAGAAGACATCGTCCTCCCTTCCGTCCTCGCGCACCAGTGTAGCCGTGAGGCCAAGCCGTCGGCGCGCCTGGATTTCGGCAGTGATGCGGAAGACCGGAGCAGGGAGCAGATGGACTTCATCGTAGATGATGAGGCCCCAGTTCTGACGGTTGAATAGATCGAGATTGAGGTAGCCCTCGGACTGCTGCTTGGAGTCCTTACCGAGCGCGGCCGCCTCCTCCCACGCGTTCGTATCCTCCGCGCCAACCAGATCCTCCGGCTCGGCAATCTCCGTTACGGCGCCCTTTTTCCCCTTTCGAGGCTTGTTGGGATCGCGTCGGGCGGTGAGCACCTGGTACGTGGCAATGGTGACGGGCCTGATCTCCTTGCGGTCACCGCTGTACTCTCCGATCATATCGACTGTGAGCGTCGTTTTGTCAAGAATCTCGTCTCGCCACTGGTGGGCAGCGGTGATTCCGGTGACGATGATGAGGGTCTGCATCTGCGCCTTCACCATGCCCTGGATGCCGATAATGGTCTTGCCCGCGCCGCAGGGGAGAACGAGGACCCCGCTGCCGCCGGTCGCCGCGCCCGCCTGCCAGAATGCGTTCGCGGCGTCCTCCTGATAGGGGCGGGGCAGGAAGGGCTTGCCGGAGAGGGCGACTTCGCGCAGCCGTATCTCCATCGCATCGCCCTGCGTGTAGCCGGCAAGGTCTTCGACGGGGAAATTAAGCTTGAGAAGCGCCTGCTTGACGCGACCACGCTCGAGCAGAGTGATCTCGACGGTGCGGGCATCGATGGAGTTGAGCAGGTATTTCTGGACGGTCTTGTTGTGCTTGATCTCCGTCATCAGGAGATTGTCGTCGGCGCGGAGGTAGAGGCTGCCGTCCTGCATGAAGAGCTTGAGTCGACCGTAGCGGCCGACGTAATCCCGGATGTCGTGCAGAATGTTGCCGGGCACGTCGTACTTGCTGTACTCGGTCAGAATGCCGACCATGTCCTCGGCGGATAGGCCTGCGGCGCGCGCATTCCAGAGTGAAAGAGGGGTGAGGCGATAGGTGTGGATATGCTCCGGGCTTTTGATGAGTTCGCAGAACCCGGCGAGTTGGTCGCGGCACTCTTCATAGCGAGGGTTGTCTACTTCGAGCAAAGCTGTGCGGTCGGACTGAACGATCAATGGATTCTCAGGGCTGTACGCCATGCGTGAAACGTCTCCTTCACTCTGTCATGAGGTGAACGTGTCAGTGTACCCGAAAAGGAGCTCGGCACGCATTCTACGCGCGAAAGCGCGCCCTCAATAGTCCCCGCCGCCCCCTGAATCTCCGCCCCCGAAATCCGAGCCGCCGGAGTCGCTGGAGCCGAAGTCGGTCCCGCCACCCGAGTCGAAGCCTGAGTCCGAGCTGTCACCAAAATCAGTGCCGCCCTGGTCGAAGCCGGAATCGGTGCTGTTGCCGAAGTCTGCGCCACTACTGTTGTCCGTGCCGAAATCCGCGCCTCCGACGCTATCCTGGCCGCCTACGAAATCGGCGCTACCACCTGAATCGAAGGCGGCATTTCCGCCAAAGAAGTCGTTGCTGTTGTCCATATAGCCGCTGTTGTCCTGTGACATCAAGGGCGGTGCGGCGGCGAACGAGTCGTTGGTCATGAACCCATCGTTGCCGAGGAAGACGGGATAGGCCATGGGATAGGGCTGATAGAAAACCGACCCGAGCAGAAAGCCGCCGTGACCGCG
>JANXLO010000645.1 GCA_025355115.1 Chthonomonadaceae bacterium | reverse complement strand
ATTGTAGTGTCTCTAGATTATTTATTACCAGCCATCTTCGCTGAATATGTGGACTTTTCTATTAGTAAAGAAAGTCCTGGCCGTAGCAGTCTCTTTGATGTTCTTCACGTCAGTGGTTGAATCGAAGTGGGCATGTTGCGTGACTCGAGTAAACGAACGAAGTATACCGAAGCGTACGAACAATGTCATTTTGAATGGTCGAGGAGGCTCTGCGAATGGCGATGATGAAGAGCGCTACAGCATGGCCGCATTTGGCCAGTTGCAGCAACTCCAACGGGACACCGTCGTAGACGGTATGGTGATGCGCGTTGATCGTGAAGGGGTGCTGGTGGACGTAGGTGCAAAGTCCGAAGGCATTATCCGACTCAATGAACTCTCACGCGAAGCCGGGCCGAACGTCAACCCGGAAACCATCGTGCAGGTCGGCGACAAGATACGTGTCTATGTGCTGGAACCGGAAAATCAGGAAGGTATCCCTGTCCTCTCTAAAAAGAGAGCCGACTTCGAGCAGGCCTGGGTGAAAGTCCAGGCGGCCAAAGAGAGCGGCGAAACCATCACCGCCATGGTGCAGGAGCGCGTCAAGGGCGGACTGGTCGTGGATCTGGGGATTCGCGGCTTCGTTCCGGCGTCGCACGTCGGCAACGGCAGCCTGAAGACCAACCTCGACAAGTTCGTCGGACAGTCCATTCCCCTCAAGGTCATCGAAGTGGACAAGGAGCGCCGCAAGGTGGTTCTGTCCAACAAGCTGGCCGTGGTCGAGGAGCGCGAAAGCCGCAGCCATGAGACGAAGCTCTCCCTGGAGCCCAATCAGATCCGACGCGGAACCGTGCGGAGACTGACGAACTACGGAGCTTTCATCGACCTTGGCGGCATCGATGGACTGCTTCACATCTCCGAAATGTCCTGGACGCGCATCAACGACCCCAAGGAAGTTCTGCGCGAAGGACAGGAGCTAGATGTCCTGGTCCTGAAGATGGATCTGGAGAACAATCGCGTCTCGCTGGGCTTGCGCCAGATACTTCCCGATCCCTGGGAAGACATCAAGAACAAGTACAAAGAGGGCGACACCATCATCGGAACCATCACCCGCATCGTGCCCTTCGGCGCTTTCGTTCAGGTGGATGGGGTCGAAGGCATCATCCCGCAGTCCGAGCTGCCCCGCAGCCGGCCTGGCAAGGGAGTTCCGCCGCTGAATGCAAACGAAGAGGTGACCGTCAAGCTCATCTCGCTGCGCCCTGAAGAGCGCAAGATGACCCTCTCCCTGCGTGCCCTACAGCCGCCGGAAGATCGGGAGTCTCCCCAGCAGCCCCGCGAGCCCGCAGCAGGCGGGACCGGCACAGGCCAGGGAGCCGCTGCTGGCGGCCGTGACCGCGACAATAAGCGCGGACGTGGCGGCGAGCGAACGGACGACCGCGAGGACTTCAATCGCTTTGCAGGCGGAGGCGGCCAGGATATGCGCTTCAATCAGGTTGGCGAAGCCTTCGCTGCCGCCAAACGCAATGAGCGCAAGAAGCATCGTCGCGACACTTCCGAGGAGGAAGAGGGCTTCGAGGGCGGCGACATCGAGGATATCGATGAGACGGAAGAGACAGTCGAGACGGTGGAAACCGCCGAGACGTCCGCGCCTGAAGAGAACAGCGGAGTTGTCGCAGAGACGGCTACCGCAGAGCACATCCCCGAAGCGCCTGCAGAGGCCTAGAGCGGGAACGCCTGAGATGAGGAGGAGAGGGGACGAGTCGGTGCAAGCCGCCGTCCCCTCTTTTTTCGTTTCGGGTCTCCCTGGAATTCAGCAATGCCCCTTATAGGCATCACCGGCGGCATCGCCTGTGGAAAAAGCGCCGTGACCCGCCTGCTGGCTGCTCAGGGAGCCGTCGCGTTCAGCGCCGATGAGGCTGCCCGCGCCGTGCTGTCGCCAGGCGGCAAGGCGCTGCTCAGGATTGCCGAGGAGTTCGGCGAAGAAATGCTCACGCCGGGAGGGCAGTTGGATCGGGCCAGAATGGGCCGTCTGGCCTTCGCCGACAAGGCCGCCCGAAGCAAGCTGGAGAGGATACTGCATCCGCTTATTCGCAGCCTGCTCTGGGCGCAGATCGAGGCAGTCAGGGAGGATTTTCCTCCGCAGACCGTCCTGGTCGTGGAGATTCCTCTGCTGTATGAAGGCGGGCTCGAGACGTGGTTCGACGCGGTCGTGGTGGTCTCGGCTTCTGAAGCCGTGCAGCTGAGACGCCTTTGGGAGCGGGACGGACTGCCCGCTGCGGAGGCTCATCGCCGCCTCGACGCACAGCAGAAGCTGGAGATCAAAATCGTCCGCGCTGAAATAGTTCTCTCAAATGATGGAACCGAGCAGGAACTTTCGGCAAAGGTGCAGAACCTATGGATGGATCTAATGTGCGGTATTTCGGATCCCCGCTTGAAAAAAACTCAGTCGGAACCGAACCTAATGCCCTCGGACGACACGTCAGAATGTGTGGAATGAACGGTTCAGATTGCTCGATTCGGCCCGAAAACGACGCATTAGTCTGTTTCTGAAGAAAAGGCTTGCGTTGTGCACAGCAATGTGCTATAATCCGAACCTGACAGGGGTCAGACCCAAAAAGCCTTCTATTCGTCGCTGAACCACCCCCCGCGAACTGCACTGCCGCGCTAATGGAGCCCGACAGACGACACCTGCGCGATCATTCGTTCGCCGGAATAGGGTCAATCACTTGTGGAAATAACGATGTCGGCACGCCGGCACTCCTTCATGAAGCAAGATGCAGTTCGCCGCTCCCTCTCTGCCCTTATCCCCTATGGGGGCGAACGGGAAAGCGGCGATTTTCAGGCACTATGGAATGTTCTCAACTCTCATGCCGGTAATTCCCCCCACCATCGGCAGTGCAGGCTTTCCCCCTTGAGCGTGCCAGCGTCATTTGCAGCGTATCACTAGGAGGTAGGACTCGCCTTGAACAGAGCCAAACCAAACACTATCGTCCTGCTCGCGCTCCTCTCCGCCCTTCTGTCGTCGGTCACCCCGAACGGCCTGCTGGCTCAAGCCCGCAACGCCTCCGGAACCGCCAACGGACTGCCAAACGGACTGCCGCTCGCAGCGTCAACCACTCACTCCGGCCAGCACTACTTCGCCGGTGGTAAAACGGACGTCATACCATCCTATATGACGCGCCGAAAACTCCCTGCTCGCCTACTGAATTCGGGCAAGGTCTCGCGCGCACCGGGAGACCAATCGACCCTGCGTCAGACGCAACTTCTCACGAAGAAAGATCCGACACAGCAGCTATCAAATGTTCCCGCGCCCTCGCAGGACGAGCATCCGAACTTCAGTCAGGATGAGAAGTACATCTACCTCGACAGCGACCGCGTCAGCGACACCGATCCGACGGAGAACCCCACCGGCACATTCAACCTCTATAGAATGTTCCCGGACGGCTCAGGCCTGGTTCAGATCCTGGCCGCCACGTTCAATCAGATCGAGCCGAACATCGCCTCGGACGGAAATCGCATCGCCTACGCAGCCGGAGGAAACATCAGTTTCACCACCGGTCTCGACACGCCCATCACCTCCGGATTCAACCTGTTCGTGTACGACATCAGCAATGGCGGAAATCCGCTTGGGCTGACGAAGAACAACCCGTCAGGCTTCAATTTCTCGGACGTGCGTCATCCCAGCTGGGCGCCCGGCGGCAGCGAAATCACCTTTGCCGGACAGCTTGGAGCGGGTCAGAGCTACCATATCTTCAAGGTCAACGTGCAGACCGGCGTCATCGCTCAGCTGACCACGGGGATCAGCAACGATACCGCTCCCGCATGGTCGCCTGACAGTCGCGTCATCGCCTTCACCACGAACGCGAACGCCTTCAACAACGGCGGACCGGCTGCGGCGATAAGCCTCAATGCAAACGTGAACCAGACCGACATCTGGGTCATCACGCCCATTCAGGTGGCGCTGGACCCAAATCGGGTGACGAACTCCTCCTCCATCGTCGGGGGCAAAATCAGCAGCAATAAAAATGCAGCATGGAGCACCACCCGCCCCGATCCGCGCAGCAACATTCCCAATGAGCAGGATCCCCAGGGCAACGACACCGGAGTCTCCCAGAATCTCCTGGCCTTTGCCAGCAACCGGGCCGACGACAATGGCGACGGCATAGCCAACGATGTCAAGAACACCTTCGACATCTACTTTATGCACGCAAGCGTCATGCTCGACCCCAACGCCAGGGGAAGCTATACGGTCATTACGCCTGAGACGGTCGGAAATGCGGCAATCAAACTTCGCACCAGCACCCCCGATCAGGCGATCGATCCCAACGACCCGGCCTCTCGCTTCGACCCGAACTTCGTCTCGAACGAGGACTACCCGACCTGGCCGCAGTACATCAACAGCTACCGCATCGTCTATCAGAGCGACCGTGGCTTCAGCCCTGCCACTCCCGGCACCGAACTCAACATCTGGGCCTCGACGATCTTCGACATCAATGCGCCTTCGCTGCTCAAATACAGCATCGCCGATAACGAAATCGTTCATGTTGCCCGCGATTCCGCTCCCGATATCTCCGTCCGCGAAGTGTCGGCAGGTGAGAAAGTTCGCTTCCGTGCACGCGTCGCAGACTACGAGTCCGGCGTCAACTCCGTCTTCGTCCAGATCAAATGCCCGGACAGCGCACAGAAAAGCGCCGATTCCCGCGAGCACAAGATCTTCTTCGTTGGGCCAGGCGCTCTCGACGCGACGACAACGGTCATCAATGCGCCCTACGAGGTTGAGCAGCAGGCGATCAAGCCCTACGACAACAACCCGTCCGGCACGTTCCGACAGCCCACCGATCCCACCTCGACCAATGCTGGCATCAAGGCGGGAATGCCTCCCTTCTACGCGCAGCAGCTCGGCGGACTGCCCGCAGGCTGGCCCAGCTTCAACCAGTATCTCGCTGGCATAGATGATCTGGAGGCGTTCAGCGGCATCAACAACAAGCCCGACTACGTCGAAGAAGGCGCTGCCTTCGGACAGGACTACTCCAACAGCGGCAGCTTCTGGATGCGCCTCTGGGACGACGGCCCCATCTCAGGCGGCGGTCATGAGCCTGAAGGAGAGAAGTCCGGCGACGGCGTCTACACTAACGCATGGACGACTCCCGCAGCTTTCCCCAGCGACTGGACGCTCGACATCATCGTTTACGACAATGCGATCGATCCCTTCGCGGCGCAGGCAGCCAGCAACTGGAAAATCTACGACAACGTCTGGGGCTTCACCAGCCAGCCTTTCCAGGGCAGGTCGGGGATACTCTACGTAAACGACTACGACAGCGGACAGCGGTTCTTCCAGACTCAATTTGGCGTCGGCACCACATTCAGCGGCACGGGCTTCAGCCTCAGCAAATCCTACAACGGATGGCCCACCGAAAGCTGGATGACCGAGTTCGACTCTTCGATCATACCGACCCGAGTAGTTCAGGGAACGACGGTATTTCCGCTTATCAACTTCCTGACTCCGCTCGGGTTCAATGCCTATTCGGATGCACTGACTCAGGACACTCCCGGCGCAACTGGCAATCCCGTCACGGGTCGATACGACATCTGGCGTATCCTCAGCCGCGGCCCTGTGCCCGACGCGATACTTAACTCCTATAAAGGCCATGTC
>JANXLO010000589.1 GCA_025355115.1 Chthonomonadaceae bacterium | reverse complement strand
AAGCACGTCTTGACCCATGCGGAGTACGAAAAGGACTGATCCTTCTCGAAATCCCCGGCCTCAGGCACTTCTAGCGTCGCGCCGGGAAGCCACTGGAAGGCGTGAGCGGCAACGATGCCCGTGTCCCACTTCGGCTCGGCGGCGGCGGTAAGATGCACCTCCTTCCCGTCCAGATTAGCCAGGACGGCCCGTCCCTGCCCCTCCGACAGCGCGGCCCGAAACTTCAGGCCTTCCGAGGGGACATCTCCTGCGAATGTAGCGGGGTCAGCCTTACTCAACCAAGGATCGAAGTCGGCTTTGGCAGCGGCTTTGCGGGCAGCGACTGCTTTCCTGGCCGCATCCAGATCCGCCGAGACGGCGTCAAACCGTGGACGATCCTCCTCGCGGGGCACTATGATGACGGGCGGGGTGTTGGCTATATTTCCGTCCATGACCGGCTGAGTGGTGTTGTTGAACAGCGCCGACATGGAGTAGAAGTCCTTCTGAGTGAAGGGATCAAATTTGTGGTCGTGGCAGACAGTGCAGTTGAGAGTAGAGCCGAGGAAGACGGCGGAGGTGGTCTCCGTCCGGTCGCGGGCGTAGAAGACCGCATACTCCTCGGGGATGACCCCGCCCTCATTGGTCGTTACGTTGCATCTATTGAATCCGGTCGCGATGCGCTGATCGAGCGTCGGGCTTGGCAACAGGTCACCGGCTAGCTGCTCGATAGTGAACTGGTCGAAGGGCATATTCATGTTGAAGGCGCGGATAACCCAGTCGCGATAGGCGTACATTTCGCGATAGTTGTCCACATGGATTCCGTTGGTGTCGGCGAAGCGGGCGGCGTCCAGCCAGTAGCGGCCGCGATGCTCGCCCCACTGCGGATTGGCGAGGAATTTGTCCACCAGTTTTTCATAGGCGTTCGGGGATTTGTCGGCTACAAACGCTTCTACATCCGCAGGCGCGGGCGGAAGGCCAGTGATGTCAAGGCTCAAGCGTCGGGCCAATGTGCGGCGGTCAGCCTCGGGCGCTGGCTTCAGTCCGTTCTGCTCGAGCTTCGCGAGGATGAAGCGATCGATAGGATTGCGCACCCAGGCTGAGTTCTTGACCGCGGGCAACACAGGACGCTTCGGCGCAATGTACGCCCAGTGCTGTTCGTAGATGGCTCCGTCGGCGATCCAGCGTTTCAGAACTGCGATCTGCACAGGACTGAGAGTTTTATGGCCGGCGGGCGGCGGCATCAGCGGCCCATGTC
>JANXLO010000580.1 GCA_025355115.1 Chthonomonadaceae bacterium | reverse complement strand
GCCACCGTCGCCAGGCACCATCGTCAGGTGCGACGACAGCCCCATCTGGCGCCAACGCTTCTGCAACTGACGCCAAACGAGATGCAGGTTGGAGTGCCCAATCCGCTCAACGGACGCAATCCGACCTCAGTCGATCTCATTGTGACCGGAAGAGGATTCAAACAGGGAGCATCTGTGCGGTGGAACCAGAAGCCACTGAAGACGAGCTTTGTCAGCTCGACGCGTCTGGAGGCCAAAGTGCCCTTTGACTACCTCTCCCTCAACAGGATGGCGGCTGTCAAGCAGAACAGCCCGGGAGGTTCCGGTCCGGGGGGAATGGGGCCGGACGGAGCAACGGGCGTCGCCTCAGTTCAGGTCAGCAATCCGGGCGGACGCGTCTCAGGCCGACTGAAATTCACTGTCTCCTACGTGGTGGTCGGCGGCTGAAGGAATCCGTTCATTCCAGGGGATGCAAGCCGGGAACGTGCCAAGGGGACCCGCGGAAACTCGCGTCGCGCAGGGGAGAATAGATATCACACCATTAACTCTGCTTAGTGAAGAGAGTAGTATAGAGTGCGAACCTGTTCGGGAGTCAGCATTCCTGTGTAGGTCGCCTCGATGTCGCCGTTCGGCGTCACTTCCCTCCACCGATCGATGTGCCGGTTGAAGTTGGGCGAGGTCGGAGGCTTGCTCTTTGCCGGAAGCACCCGCTCGTAGAGGCCGAAGCTAGTCACCTCATCGGTGAAGCGGAGCAGAACGAACTGCGGCTGATTGTTGCCGCCCGGAAAGACCCAGACGCCAGCCAGATGGAAGCCGGTGGGGAGAGCAGTCGGAATGATGGGCGCGAACGGCAGATGCCCCTGCGCCTGCTCCAGACTCTTGTACTGTGAGTTGGGCGGGAAAAGCGGGCGCACCTGCGCCTGCTTCAGCCTTGAGAGGTTGAAATCCTGCGGCAATACTGTGGAGGGCCCGACCGTGATGCTTGTGAGATAGCGATGTGAAAGGACGCGCCCCATCGCATCCGACTTCTCGTTCTTGAGCTGAATCCCGTTCTCGGCATCTATCCAAAATTTGAAGTGGGGCCGGCCCGTCTCTCCGGCCCCTTCCACTGGGGCGAGATCCACGATCTCAGCCGTTCGCCCCGCGACCTGCTCCTCCCCTGTGACCCGTGCGCTGTAGAATCCGCTGCGAATGGCGGCGAACATCCTCTTCTCGTGGTTGTCCCACTCCGTCGGCCAGAACGCCACGTCCATGACGCCCGTGTTGCGGTGGTAATTGCGGACCTCCCCTGGAGTGACCAGCAGAATATCGCCCGCCAGCCTGCCATTAAGGAAGGTCACCAAAGTGCGGCCCAGCTTGTCGCCTTTGATTGACTGCTGCAGCGGTGCGTTGTTCTGCGCAGCCACCTGAGTCACCATTTCGCCGGAGTATTCGATGGTCGGACGAATCATCTTGCGGAGCAGTTCAATAGCGGCCTTGTCCAGCGGCGGACGCCGATTTTCACGTGCGGGGCGGCCGAGACGCGGCGGAGAGACGGATAATGGCAGATGTTTGCTCTGGATCGGATGCTTCAGGCGAGGAAGTTGACCCTGTCCGGCCGTCGGCAGGGCAGAGCCGATCCCCAGGCAGACCACAAAAGCGATCGTCAGCGAGCGAGCACAGACGACCAGCGGACAGAGCGGCGAGGGCAGGCGAAGAGGCCTGCCCTCACAGTTTTTTGAAGCGGTGTTGCTCATGGCGTAATTGTGTGCGATTGCCTCCGGCAGAGCGCTCCTCGCAAGAATTCGGATCCAGTTGAACAGCAGGGAGTTCAGAAAGTAGTCGGAACTCCGCTGGGATCGGAATGACCATCGTTCGCAGTGCCGACGCTGCTGTCCACTTCAGCCTTCGCGGCAACAGGATCGTCAAACGGATTTGAAGCGGTGAAGGCCACCTGACGAGAAAGGTCCACTGCCCGCTCCACGCTGGGGCCGGGCGGGACAACGGACACGGCGGGCGGAGTGATGCGGACGAACAGGATCAGAGCCGCCGCCGCGAGCCCGATCGTCAGGGCGGGCGCGTGCCAGGAGCGCAGGCTCGTCCGAAGGCTTCCAAGCCAGTCCTGCACTGCCGACCGCAGAGCCGCTCCTCGAGCGGGCTCCGGCTCCGCCATGTCGAGGCGGGCATGGAGCTTTGCCATGAACCCGTCAGCGGTGTCGTAGCGCTCCGCGCTGTGCAGCATCCGCACGGTCGCCTGCATCTCCTGCGCAAGCCGGCTGCAGTCGGCACAGAGAGCCAGATGCTTCTCGACCTCCCAGACTTCCCGCGCAGAGAGCAGATTGTCCGTGTATCCGGACAGCAAAGGCTCGAGTGAGCGGCACGCCTTATCATCTGTTTGAAATTGTGAAGCCATAATATCGACCCGATCCTGCCAGCCAGCGCCAGCGAAATGAACCACTACTGTATTTACGGCCAGAGGACAATGAATATCTCCGGCCAGCAATCCAAGCCTTATCCGGGGCTATTAAGATAGGGAGCCAGCTTCTCGCGAAGGGATGTCCGGGCGTTGAAGAGACGGGATTTCACGGTGCCAAGAGGACACCCGACGACCGCCGAAATCTCGTCGTACGGCAGGCCCTCGATGTCGTACAGCAGAACGACGGTGCGCAGCTTTTCCGGCAGCTCGCTGAGAGCTTTGTTGAGCAGTGTTCCAAGCTCCTTGTTGAGCAACAGGCGCTGCGGATCGAAGGCGACATCAGGAATGTCGCGTTGCACCTCGTCGTTTTCGTCGTCGCCCTCGATGGAGAGCGAGGTCGTCATCGCCTGAACCTTTTTGTTCTTTCGGCTGTAGTCGATGCAGAGGTTGGTCGCGATCCGGAACAGCCATGTGTTCAGGCTCGCCCTGCTCTGGAACGAGCGGATGCTCAGATAGGCCCGGAGAAAAGTCTCCTGCGTCAGGTCCTCCGCATCGAGTGCGCTATGGACCATCCGGAAGATATAGTTATACACTTTGCTCTTATAGCGCAGCACGATCTCATTGAATGCGGCCCGGTCGTTGGCCTGAGCGCGTTGCACGAGCACCGTGTCGGCGTGCATGATATTCCCCATGGCGAACATAGCGGTTGGCTCCCAATCTCAAGTACGCCAAAGCCGTCGGCGGCGACGCCATCAACGTCGCCTCGTTCCATCCGCTCCGGTGTTTCTGTTCCCCAGCGCATCTCGGAATATCGTCCGGGGTCTCTGCTGTTAAAGACGCAGGAGCGCAGCAAATGTTCATTTCGTACCCTGTGAAACAGAAAATGGCTCGCTCGGCAGCGAAAAATCGGCTTTCATGCAAAAAAACTGCACTTCGTCTGTGAATCGAGGAAGGAATCTTAGGCGTCTAATATCGAATAGTGTCTATCGGACGGGTAGTTTTGACGTTGGTGTTTGTGACTCGTGCCCAGGGGACGCATGGAAGAGACGACGGACCTTACTTGCCCGCGCATATTGTGGGCTTCTCAGTATCGAGAAAATCAGTTATTTTCCGGATGCGCCCGCTTCAAGGGCTGCAATCCACACTATGAGAGGAGTTACATTTCATGGCGACCGTAATCACAGATGCCTGCATCATGTCCCTTAAGTGCACGGAGGACGTCTGCCCGTATGACGCCATCCATGCAGGCGACACTATGGCCTACATAGACCCAAAGCGCTGCGAGGATTGCTACGACTGCCTCGACGCGTGCCCGGTGAATGCAATCATTAAAGAAGAGGACTTGCCCGAGAATAAGAAGAAGTTCCTCAAAATCAATGCGGATTTCTTCGCGTAAGGGCATCATTCACCCACGAGTCCGTGGTCGAGGTTCAACCAGACTGAACTCCTCCGAGGACAGGGTCACCGCAGATGCAGGCCGGGCGAGGGGAGAAGTACAGGCGCTTCCTCCCCTGTCTTGCTGCTCTCCTCAGTTGGAGCCGTCCGCCGTTGACGGAGGATTCAGGCTTCCGCCAGGGGACAGCCTTATGCAGCCGTCTTTCTCCTGCAGGAAAGCAGTGCAGCCGTGTGCAATCGTTTTGGAGGCAATACTTCGTGTCTGTCAACATCAGTGAGAAGAGCGCGAAATCAGCTGCGCCGGCCCCCGAGGAGGATCGACAGCCCTCTCGCTTCAAAACCATCAAAGAGGACTGGAAAGCACTGGACCGGAACGACAAGATTCTGGGCCTGCTTCGTGGTCTGGGAGTGCTGATCTACATCGCCATTCCCCTTTTTCTCTTCACCTATCACGGCAAGGAGACCAATCCTCAGCCGGACAAATACCCAAATTATCTCGCCGTGGACTGGACGGGCGGGCGCGTCCTATGGACGGTCG
>JANXLO010000579.1 GCA_025355115.1 Chthonomonadaceae bacterium | reverse complement strand
GACGCCGATCTTCTGGCGGATTTGGTTGATGAAGACGGCCGCGGTGTTGGTGCGGTTGATGCTGCCCGCCACCTTGCGAAGCGCCTGTGACATCAATCGGGCATGCAGGCCGACATGCGAGTCGCCCATGTCGCCCTCCAGTTCCGCCTTCGGAACCAGGGCCGCCACCGAGTCCAGCACGACGACGTCGATGGCGCTGGAACGTATGAGCGCGTCCATGATGTCCAGTGCCTCTTCGCCCGTCGTCGGCTGCGAGATATAGAGGTTGTCCACGTCCACGCCGAGTTTGCGGGCATACTCCGGGTCGATGGCGTGCTCAACGTCGATGAAGGCGCAGGTGCCGCCCTTCTTCTGCGCTTCCGCGATGCACTGAAGCGCGATCGTGGTCTTGCCCGAGGACTCCGTGCCGTAGATTTCGGTGATACGTCCTCGCGGGATTCCGCCGACGCCGAGGGCCATATCAAGTGCGATGGAGCCTGTGGAGATGGAGTCAATCTGAAGCCGCATCGCCGTTCCCAGTCGCACTACGCTGCCCTTGCCGAACTGCTTCTCGATGTTGCTGAGAGCCATGTCGAGGGCTTTGGCTTTCTTCGGATCGACGGAGTGCTCGCTGACAGCTTTTTCGGTTGCCATAGTGGGTTGTCTCATCCTTTCGTGCGCCCGCAGGCGCGTCTCCAGAAGGACGCAGCGGCGTCTCCGCCTGCCGTCGCCCGCCCGCTGCCTATAAATTTGCAGCGAGCAAACGACGCGCAGGCTCACCACAGTCGTGGCGGGAGCGCGAGTGGCCTCTGGCGTGTGCAATCCCCGGCTCCGTTTATGCAAACAGGAGCGGACCCGGCTCACGGTTCCAGGGCGGAACGGAATGGGGGAAGGGTCACATCGCGGCAAAAATGGAGGCTCACGGCAGGATAAATGCCTGCCCCAAGCAAAAAATTTAAGCCGTGGTTGCGAAGTCAATTTTACCACAAATACGCGAACTATGTCTACTCTTTCGAGTCATTAGCCAAAGCCCCAAAGCGACGGATTCTCCAATGCACTGGTGTCAGGCATTGGGCGTTTCACGGCTCGCATATTGCCACTACAGGCGACGTGTGAAAAGCGGAAAGGCCAAACAGGCGAACGATAGCAGAGTCAGCCGTTCAGGATGCGCAGGCGAAGCATGTTGAGGACATTTTGGGAGGCGCGGTGCCGCACGATGGCGCGTGAGCCGATGAAGTTCGATTTGTCCACCTCGCATCCGCCGGGGTAGGAGACCGCGATGTAGACGAGGCCGACAGGCTTCTCCTCAGTTCCGCCGCCCGGCCCCGCAACTCCCGTAACTCCGATGCCGTAGTCTGTACCGAAGCGTTTTCGCGCGCCCTCGGCCAAGGCCTGCGCGACTTCCGCGCTGACCGCGCCCACGCGAGCGATCAGGTCGGCGGACACGGCGACGAGGTCGGTCTTCGCGGCGTTGCTGTAGGCGACTACGCCCCCTAGAAAGACGGCCGAACTGCCGGCGACGTCGGTGATGCGTTGTGCTACAAGGCCGCCTGTGCAGCTCTCCGCCGTGCTCACCGTAAGACCCCGCTCCGTCATCAGATGCACGACTGCCTTCTCGAGAGGGTCGTCGTTCTCGCCATAGACGGCTGTGCCAAGGCGCTCGCGCACCAGATGGGCGCGCTCTGCTATCATTCGCTCGGCCTGTTCCGCCGTGTCCGCTTTCGCCGTCACGCGCAGATGCACTTCGCCCACTTTGGCGTAGGGCGCGACGGAGGGGTTGGAGTCGAGCATCAAGTCCTTGATGCGATCCTCGGCGGCGCTCTCGCCCACGCCCGCGACGCGCAGCACCAGCGAGCGGATCGTGCCGATATTGCCGGTCTTCGCGCGCAGGTAGGGAAGGACATGATCGTCCGTCATAGGGATGAATTCGTTCGGGGGGCCAGGCAGAGCGATGCCGATCTTGCCGTCCTTCTCGAAGAGCACTCCTGGGGCAGTGCCGTTTGGGTTGGCGATGGCGCGACCGTGCACTGGCACGAGCGCCTGCCGCAAATTGCTCTCGAGCACTGGCATGTTGCGCTTCGTGAAGAATCGGCGCAGCCCCTCCGCAATCTCTTCGTTCTGAACCAGCGTGTCGCCGAGCGCTTCCGCGAGGCCTTCACGGGTGATGTCATCCATTGTCGGGCCGAGGCCGCCGATGGTCAGCACGACGTCCGACTCCTCGAACGCCTCCTTCAAAGCCGTTACCAGCCGCTCCCGATTGTCGCCCACCGTCGTCCGCCGATAGATCGATATGCCGACCTCCGAGAGGCCGCGCGCCAGATAGGCGGCATTGGTATCCACGATCTGCCCCAGCAGCAGTTCCGTTCCGACCGAAACGATTTCAGCGCGCAATGGTGTACACTCCTCACGGGTCAAGTTGAGTCACATTATAGCCGCATGGGGTTTGGATTGCAAGGGGCAGGGCGGGTCGGAACCGTCGGGAACTCAGGGCTTGCTGCTGGGCAGGAGAGATAAGATGATGCTTGGAATTTTGGCGGCAGCAGTTTGCCTGAGCGGGCTGCAGTTGGCGGAGTCAGAGCCGTCAGTCGCGATCGTCGGGGCTACCATCATCGATGGAACAGGCCGTCCGCCAATTAGTGACGCGGTCGCGGTAATGCGCGGAGGTCGCTTCGTCGCCGTCGGGAAGCGAAGCAGGATCAAGATACCGGCGGATGCGCGCAGGGTGGACGGCCGCGGCAAATGGCTCGTGCCGGGCCTCATCGATATGCACGTTCATATTGATGAGGTGCTTACGCCTGGGACATTTGTGCTCTACGGCGTGACGTCCGTTCGGGATGTAGGGTCGAACGTCGCGACCATGCAAGCGCTGCGGGACCGCGCTGCAAAGGGTGAAGTACTGCCAAGACGGTTCTGGATGGGACGCAACATCGATGAGGGCGTGCCGAGTTGGTGGGGCGCTGTAGCAGTGAAGGGGCCGAAGGAAGTGCCCGCCTTGCTAGACGCGATGCAGCGTGAGGGCGTGGACGGAGTGAAGCTCTATGTGCGGGCGAAGCCGGATGTTACTCGCGCCGTAATTCTGGAGGCGCATCGGCGTCGCCTTCCTGTCACCGCGCATCTGTCCAATACCCTGCCGAGCACTGCCGCAGAGATGGGGATCGACAACCTGGAGCATATCACGACTCTGCTCGATGAGTTGAGAACCCTGCCCGGCCACACACCGGACGGCTACCTGAAGACTTTCGTCGGCCTAGAAAGTGTCAATTTTCGAGGCGCGAAGACAGAGCATCTTGTGAGGTCGCTTGCCCGGCATCATGTCGCTGTCACGCCCACCCTCACTGTCGCGGTTCTGCCGGTTGGCGGAGAGGCTGGGGCTGTTGCCACTTATGGGGACTGGGCGACAGTTCCGTCGGGATGGCGCAAGTTCTGGGCCGATCCTTACTGGGATTTCATCGCGACCAAAGGCTGGACACCGGAAGACTACAATCGGATTCCCACGGCGCGAGCCAAATTTTTTGGACTGGTGCAGCAGCTTAACCGTGCGGGAGTGCAGATCATCGCCGGGACCGACACCCCTGCGCCGTGGGTGTTGCCCGGCGCTGGGCTGCTCGCCGAACTACAACTTCTGGTCGAGGCTGGCCTGACGCCGTCGGACGCTCTTCGCGCCGCCACAGGTCGCGCGGCCGATGTGCTGCGCAAAGGCGCCTCGGTGGGAACGATTCGGCCTGGCAGATTCGCCGACTGCCTGCTCCTCGACGCCAACCCCTTAGAAGACATCCGCAATCTGCGACATATACGAAGTGTGTTCCTCGGAGGCACGGAAGCGGATCGCGGCACCCTTGACAGCGCGTTCCAGAATGCCGACCCCAAATCCGTCAAAACCGGTCCTCCGTAAGCTTGAATCGCAATCGCCCATTCACGTCTTCCAATCGACGAAAAAAATGCCGCCGCGAAC
>JANXLO010000560.1 GCA_025355115.1 Chthonomonadaceae bacterium | reverse complement strand
CCCGCCGTCTTTTTCGTTGTCGGAAAGCAGGCGGGGACTTTGTACTGCTTCAGTAGATCGAGCACACGCGGAGTCCACGTCGGGTCCGGGCCGTCATCGAAGGTGAGAACGATCTTCTTACGTGCATTGCCGTCCTCCCCTCCCCCATATCGGCGCACTACCCATCCGGAAGGCAGCATCGGTGTACCGTCCGGGTTGTTGCGGTACGTCTCGGAGATGATCATGCCGGACTTAGGGCTGAGAAACACGTCGCGTACGCCGTCCGTGGGCTGGGATTGAGGCTGAAGCAGCTCGCCGTCTCCCTCGAAGTCGATCTGGCCCTGCCCGTTGTAACGAACGGTGTTGAGGGCCCCTCCGTCAACGATGCCGTTCCAGTTCGCCCCCCAGGCATCTCCGCGCAGGAATGTCCAGACACTGGGGTCTTCACCGCCCATGTACCAGAGCGCGCCACCCCGTACTCCTGAATCCTTGCCGATTTTCAACTGATTGAAAACGCTCACCGCGTCCTGCATCCAGACGACGTGCTTCTCCTCGCGCGGATTTCCGGCGGCATCGACCGTCGTCTCGCTGTAGTGAAATGTCGGGTTGAGGCTCGCAAAGTCGAGGTGAATCACTGCGTCCGGCTGGCTCTCCTTAGCGATGATGACCGAGCTTTGAAAAGAGGTGGAGTCGGCCCCGTTCTTCGGGTCTCCGATGCGCCAATCGTATCCATGGTTGCCGACGCCCATGACGATTTTGTCTCGCGGCACATCCAGCAGCAGCGTCTTCAGGTTCCGTTGCGTCCAATCGATGCCCGCAATCGGGCCCGGCTCCATGCCTCCCGTGTGCTGGTCATAGAACATGGGAACGAGCCAGTCGTTGCATTGGGCCAGTTCGGCGAGATCGAAGGTGTCGTTTTCAAGCTGGATGTCCTGCGTGACCAGCAGGTCGCGAGGGTGAAAGTCGGCATAGAGCTCCCGCATGAAGAGGACCAGGTTGCGGCTGTCCTCGGGCGCCACCTCCTCGAAGTCGATATTGATTCCCTGACAGCCTTCCTTGATCAGCCAGACGCGCAGCTGCAATATGAGGTTCGCGCGCGCCCTGGGGTTGCCGATTACCTGATGCAGCGCCACCGGATCGAAGTCTCCCCGGCCCTCCTCCTCGCTGCCCTTCCGAGTGAAGTTGTTGAGCAACGGCAGCATTGGCACTTTATGTTCGCGAACAAGCGGCATGACATCTTCCCGATCTCGCTTCTCGCGCGCGTCCAGGAAAGGAGAGAGATGTGGGTTGGCGTAGTCGGCTCCGGCGGCCTGAATATGCAGCCATTCCGGGATGAAATGAGTTATTGCGGCGATGTTGCGGTGCAGGGAGGCGTTCGATGTCTGCTCCCAATTGACGTAGAACCCTGCCACGACGGGAGTCAGCACCCCCTGCGGGATCAGCGCCCTCCGCTCGGCATCCTTGCGGCGCTTCTCCGCGCGGTCACGATGATATTGAGCATCAAGCTCCTGGCGCTTTTTTTGCTCCTGCGCCTGCTTGAAAGCCATCTGCCTCCGGTCGTGGTCACCGAGCGCCGGATCGAGGTGTCCGAAATCATGAATCAGCGTCACTTTCGGCAAGGAGTTGCGCGGCATGAGCGGCAGTGCGATCAGGCTTACAACGAGCAGAATCACTCCAACCGAGAGGACGAACAATCCAGATAGAAGCCCGCGCCGCACCCAGGGCCAGCGTCGGCGATTAGCGTCGTAGAAGACGGGATACGCTGGCACGGAAGCGGACGGAGGCTCCGATGGAGCCGGAGAGGAGCTCGACGCATCGGGCACCACTTCATCCTGCTTCGCTGCGGATTCAGTTTTCGAGGCGTCATTTTCCACGATGCGAGGTCTCCAGGTGCCGCGCCATCTCCGACACAGTGACAAATTGATAGCCATCACGGCGCAGTCGCGCTATCAGGGCAGGGAGCATCTGAAGCGTCTGCTCAATGCCATCGTGAAGCAGTATGTCCGATCCATTGCCGAGGTCTTTGAGGGTGCGGGCCATTATCACGTCGGGCGCTGGCTTCGCGAAGTCTCCGGGGTCGTCCGTCCAGAAGACGACCCGCGCTCCCTGCTTCGCCGCCGCCTGATAGACGATCTCGCTATGGTGGCCGCCCGGCGGGCGGAAGCTGAGGGGCTTGATCCCGCAGGCTCGCTGAATCGACGCACTTGCATGACTGATTTCCTTCTCCGCTTGTTCCCGCGAGAGTTTGTCCAGATTAACATGATTGTACGTGTGATTTCCGACTTCGTGACCTTCCCGCACGATTCGCGCCACTGTCTCAGGAGCCTCATCCACCTTTTTACCGACCACAAAGAAGGTAGCTTTGACCTTCTCGCGCTTCAGCAGATCGAGCAGACGGGCGGTGAAAGCTGGATGAGGACCGTCGTCGAAGGTAAGCGTGACCTCACGGCGATTCACATCGCCTCGCCACAAGCTGAGAAGCCGCGTTCCCTGCCAGCGATTGATCGCTTCACCGGGCAGAACCCACAGAAGCGGCGGCTTGACGGCAACACCTGTAGCAGGGGGGGTGCGATCAATCCTTCGTGGCAACTGCGCGAGGGTACGCGCCCCCGCCAACAGTGCGAGCAGCCAGATCACGCCAATCAGGCAGCGCCGTATAATTATTCCTCTACAAACACCTGGTTTCAGCAATCGCATGGCTCCCGCTTCTTTGACATTTCCGTTCGCATCCGCTATAATTCCCGCGAGATACTCTCTACTACCCTCTATTATACTGCCTTTATGGCCTCTTGTTTATCGATCTCCCGTGGAGGATGCTATGCGCTTTTGCCGCAGGTTGTTGCTACTGTTCATTCTCTGTTTTCCAGCAGGGTCGGCCCTTGCGCAGAAGCCGCAGTTTCTGAACGTGCCCGATTCGGGGACTCCTATTGCGGGCCGGTTTGCGTTGCGCATCGGGCTTCCAGATCGTGCCCGTTCACGCACGACTACGCGAGTGATGGTCTATCTAGACGGGAAATTGTTCGTCAGCGAGGAAGCTCCGATAGTCTTTAATTGGGATACGCGCACGGTGTCCAACGGGCAGCACACTCTCATTCTGCGCTGGCTCGATCCCACGGATCAGACCGAGCAGACTCTCTCAAAGATTACGTTGCTCATCGCGAACGATAGCCGTCCATCGTCGGGAAATGCACGAACCCGGTTTCCTGGGCGTAGCTTTCCCACGGAGTCGGCGGCGGCCTTCGTACCGGAACGACGAGTCATAGCGGCAATGCATCCCGATGTCCGCCTCCATGTCTTGCCTATCTCAAACCCGCGTCCGTTGGCGACCCAGGCGACTGCGCTGACCCTCTACCGGAATCGCCTCTGCATCGGACTGCCGGATGGCGGCATCACCCTCTACGACTGCAAGAGCAAGACTGGCAAGACTCTGCGGCTTCCTCAGCAGACCGGCAGAGTGACCGCGATCCAGAGCGATACCGAGACAGTCGTCTGGCTGGCGGAGCCGTTCGCCGCTCCACCGCCCGACAGCGGCGGCCTGATACGCGACACGCCCGCCCCCGTCTCGCGCCTGCTGTGCGCCTATCGAAGCGCCGAGCAGACGCTCATAGTCTGTGATCTGGCGGAGACTGGCTCCTTCGCCGGCACGACAAGAGTTGCGCTCTGGCAGTCGGATGTTGCGCTTTTCGCGGCAGGGGCGAACGGGCTGCTCGACCTCAAGACCGGCGACATCATCAATCTCGAGTCGCAGCTTCCCGCGGGGTCTTCGGACAGCGCCTCCCGCTCCTCGGCGCTCTATCTGGCTGCGAATGGCACGGACGGCCTGCTCATTAGAGAGGACACACGCCTCGACGACGCGGCGGGACAGTCCGGCGACGTCTCACGACTTCGACTCTCCCTGTGGCGTTGGCACGACCAGGTCTGGGCCTCCGCAGGAACCTTCCTCTCACAGGCGACCGATACCTGGCGCCTAGCCCCGCTGGCGGTCACTCCTAGCAGCGTCTGCTCACTGGAAAATCAGAGCGGAATGCATGTCTCGCTGACCGACAGCGGAAGCCAGTCCGCGCCTCTCTCGCTTCCCTTTCGGAGCTATTTCCGCACACAGAGTGCGCTGGTGGCCCTGGGCGGCAACAACCTCTGGACGACGGACGGGACAGCGCTCTACCGCACCGCGGCGAACAACAATACGACCGAAGCCTACCTGCCCTGGAATGACAAAGGGCTCCGGATTCAGGCGTTCGCACCCGACGGTGACGGAGTATGGCTGGCGACCAATCACGATGTTCGCCGCCTGAATCCCTTGAAGCCCGACGGCAATGAAGGCTACGCGGGATTGGTGAAATTCCGGCTGGGAGAGGGAACCGCTTCCCCTGTCACGCAGAAGGATCAGCGACTCGCAGGTCT
>JANXLO010000046.1 GCA_025355115.1 Chthonomonadaceae bacterium | reverse complement strand
GGCACATCCACCTGGGTCTGAAACCCGTCGGGATACATCTCCTCGACGGCGGGGGCGAAGAGAGCGTCGGCGTCCGCCTCCGAGGCCAGCTGAAGATCGCGGGCTAGGTTGCGAGGGTAGACGTCAAAGTCCTCCTTCGGGCCGAACTGCGCGGGGTTGACGAATACAGAGACCACGACGAGATCGCAATCCGCCTTTGCGCGGCGGATAAGGCTAAGATGTCCTTCATGGAGCGATCCCATCGTGGGGATGAAACCAATCGTTTTGCCCTCTTGACGAATACCTCGCAAATAGGTACGAAGTGGGCTGACTTGCTGGAACGTACGCATAGCTAAAAGTCCTGCTCCTTCGTGGGGAATCTCCCCTGACGCACCTCATCACTGTACGAACGCAGAGCGGCTTCGGCGGCCAGGCCGAGTTGCGCATACTGTTTCGCATGCCGAAAAGTCTTACCTGGGAAGAGGCCCAGCAGATCGTGCCATACCTGCACCTGCCCGTCGCACTCAGCGCCAGCTCCGATCCCGACTGTCGGAATTGCAAGAGCCGCCGTGATGCTGGCTGCCAGCGAAGCCGGAATCGTCTCCAGTATCAGGGCAAATGCGCCTGCCTCCTGCAGCCCAAGCGCATCGGCAAGCATTCGTTCTGCGCTCGCGTCATCGCGCCCCTGCACCTTGTGTCCGCCAAGAAGGTTGACCGATTGCGGGGTCAGCCCGAGGTGCCCCATGACCGGGATTCCCGCCTCCGTCATCCGCCTCACCGACTCGAAGACGGGTGAGCCCCCCTCCAGCTTGACCGCCTCCGCGCCGCCTTCCTTCATCAGCCGAACTGCGCTTCTGATCGCCTCGTCCGCACCGGTCTGATAGCTCCCGAATGGAAAATCCGCGATAAGCAGGGCTCGATTCGTGCCGCGCCGAACCATGCGAACATGATAGATCATTTCGTCGAGCGTAACGGGAAGCGTGTTGGAGTGTCCCTGAACGGTCGTAGCGACAGAGTCGCCGACCAGCAGACAGTCCACGCCAGCCTGCTCCGCGAGCAGAGCCGAGGGATAGTCGTAGACCGTCACCATAACGATCTTCTCGCCCTTCGCTTTTCGTGCCCGCAGGCCCGGCGCGGTTACCCTGCGTTCCGCCGCACGCCGCGCAACGCTCGGCTGCGCCTCATCTGTGCCCTCATCCATTGCCATTTGACCTCTGCTCTATCCTACCTAATTATCTCCCTGCCCGTCAACGCATTCAGGCCAAATTCAGCCGGCAACCAGAAACAAACAACTCTCAGCGGAAATGTCGGATCACTCGAGCGTTCATATTATTACGCTGATTTTGGCTGCTTACTCATCGAAATGCGGGGTGTCCACCTCAGCTTCGCGACCCTGCATTTTCCAGAAGCGCGAACAGCGCGAGATGAAATCGCAGTCCTCGCAGGCCTCCACCCGGACGGGCCGCAGGGGAGCGAAATCCGTGTCGAGAATGGTGTCTGCCAACACAATCACGTCCCGCTCGAATGCCTCTTTCGCCGCCCCTTGCAGACTGTAGGACGCCTGAACGCCTGATCGAAGGCAGTAGATCGTTGCGAAAACGGATGATTCAGGATAGAGGCGGCTCAGAATGAGCTGATAGCAGTTCATCGCGAGGCTGGAGGCCACCTCCTCCGGCGTCGTCTCCTGCCGCCCGCTTTTGTAGTCGATTATCTCGAGCCTGCCGTCCGCATGACGGTCAATTCTATCGACGCGCCCCGAGAGTTTGAACCGTCCCATGTCGGAGGTCAGGGTCTTTTCAGTGGCCCACGTCTCCACCTGCGCGGCGGCTCGCTCCAGATGTGCGCTGTGGTACGCCTGCACGATCTCCGCCCCTGCCGCCTTATGCACCTGTTCCTGCTCGGCCGTCTCATATCCCGCTGCGATCCAGTTGACATCCATCCGGGCTACCATCTCATCGGGGGTCTGTGTTGCGCCCTCCGCGTGGAAATCTTGAAGCACGTGATGCAGAGTGCTCCCGAAGCTAAAGCCAGCCCGCGATTTCAGATAAAACTTTCCTAGCTTGTCCTGATATATATATCGGTATTTGAGGGCGCATTCAATGTAGGTGCGAAAACGTGTCGGACTGAAGGTCGGCTTGCGGACGATTGGAGGACGGCTTGAAGGGATTCTGGCGGCGCACATATGGGGACTCCTGCGGGCCTGACAGGGAAGCGATGGACTCCCGAATTGAAGAGCGGCTCCGTCGAATCATCCGACGAAGCCGCTCTGAGCAGAGAACCTGGATAGGCGGAACTGTGCGGAAGGGAGTCCGGAACCTCCATTCCTCTTTAGCCCGGTTCAGCAGCACAAGATTCTCTGCTCGGTTTGCGAATTTGCTACGCTCTCCTCATTTTCATGTATAGCAATTATCATGCCAAAGAGTTCCCGACAGGTATTTATGAGCAAAAAGTTGCCACCAGGGTCTAAATATAGTTCTGCATGGCGGCTGCATCTGCACTCACTGACTAAAACCTAGTTTACAGTAGCAGATGCCGTACGGGAGGCTAGCTCGAGGTTGCGGCTTGCCTGACGCAAAAAAGATTCACTGTCTGTCAGCCTCGGTGTCCCCGAGCGAGGGCGGATACCTTCTCATAGACCTGCCGGTCGCTCAATCCTTCGAGTGCTTCCCAATAGCCTCGGAGCTGCCTCATCTCGCCGTCGGTCAGCACAAAGCCCTCCTCGGCGACAGCCTGCCCGAGATGCGTCGTCATTCTCTTCAAAAAAACTGGCTCCTGTGCGGCACGGTGTAGAACCTTGCCCAGTGTCGTCTCCTCCACTCCCTGGCCCCCTCCCCGCCATTGCGCTTATCACTGCTCCCCGGCTTACAGTATACCCTCCCAGCCAAGCAGGAGTTGGCCGTCGCTTCGGAACGTTCAAGCGCAATGGCATGGATCGGCCTGCGAAAGAGGTCACGTGGCCACACTTAAATGATCTCAGTTCAATGCCGTTCAAACCAGTGTGACAGCCTTCGATCCCAACCGCATCGGGTCAGCGAGTGTGCACCTCGCCGCCCTGACTCGTCTCGAAAAGGAACCAGACTCGCCGTTCCGTCTCGTCGATGAAGACTTCGAGCAAGCTCGCAGTAGCGACATCTTTCTTGTCGTCGCAAACTTCATGTGCCGAACGCATTGCAGCGGCCATGGACTTGTTGTCGGCGATGAGTTCGCGAAGCATGTCGACGGGGAGCACACAGTCCGCATCATCATCCTTGATCGTCTGCAGGGCGCCGATGTGCCCGATGCTGCGTATTGTCGTTCCGCCTATCTTGCGCACCCGCTCCGCGAGCGGATCGATCGTCGCGAAAATCTGATCGGCATGCTCATCGAACATCAAGTGATAGTCTCGAAAATGGCTGCTGACGAGATGCCAGTGAAAGTTTTTTGTCTTGACATAGAGAGCGAAGGCGTCGGCGACGAGCGGGTTGATCGCCTCCGTGATCGCCCTTGTCGCCTCGGGAGACAGATCGGTCGGCGTGGAGAGCTGCGCGGGGATGGGATGCCCCTTCCGGCTGGCAGATTTAGCTGTCATTTCATGTGGTCCTTTCTACAACGCAAAGAATCCTGGCTTCGAATGTTGACCGCAAAATCGAACTTCAGAGACTCACGACACACGGGCAACGGGTTATTTCATGTTGGTCGCGCCACTATTTGCGTTCCCTTTCGGGTATGGGGTAGACTGAGAGAGCGGTCAGGCGCATCCTCTTGTACCCCTACATTTCTACGAATACAGGCGTGTTTCGTGCGCTCCTGCGAGGACAGCAATGAAATTTTTAGGCATCTCGATCGGCAAAGAGAAGGTGCTCGCCTTCCCCGAGTTTCGGGATATGGTGCGGCTTGCCGTGCGGCGAACAGTGCCGGGGGCCAAAATCGAGACGACAGAGCTGGGATTCAACCTCGTGCAAGCCGGCAAATCCCCCACTTCCTGCAATCTGCGGAGCCTCTATCTCGACTATAGCCGCAAGCCAGGGGATCGCGAGATGCTGATCTCGCGATGGGTCGGCTCGCTCACTATGGAGGTACCGGAGCATAGCTGGTCGGAAGCGATGATGACGCTGCGCCCCACCCTTAAGCCTGCAGAATATCTGGCGAGCGCGCATCGGGCTATGCAGCGAAACAGCCCGCCCGACAGTCTACCCTATGCGCCCTTTGCAGGGGAGCTCTCCGTCATCATCATGCGTGAACTGCCCGGCACTGTCGTCGGCGTGACCCAGAGCACTCTGGAGAGCTGGGGCGTCAGCTTCGAGGAGGCACTCAAGCAGGCGATGAACAACATGAATATGATGAGCCTGCCGCCCATCAGCAACGCATTGACTGCTGGAGGCCGCAAGGGCACACCGGGCGAGGAAGTCGGGCTGGTGTTCGAGGGCGATCATCTGACCTCCACGTGGATCATCATGGAGCGCTTCAGGGACTACGTGATTCAGCGACTTCAGGGCGACATCGTCTTTTCACTG
>JANXLO010000494.1 GCA_025355115.1 Chthonomonadaceae bacterium | reverse complement strand
TCGCCTTGTCCATCGCGACGGCGCTCGCGAGCACTCCGGAGCCGGTGTAGGGAAGTCCCATGAGCTCGAGCATCCCCTGGACTGTCCCGTCTTCGCCGCCCTTTCCGTGCAGAGCGATGAACACGACATCGGGCATGTTGGTGCCGCCAGAAGCGGCAATACTGGCATCGACAAGTGCGCCCGATTCTACCGAAGTCAAAGTGTCCATCTCTGTCTGGCTAATGACAGGCGGAGAGTTTAGGGCTCTCGACTGCGGCGACTGAAGGCGCAAAATGTCGCCGGTGTCTATGGAGGTGACCTCATATCTGACCGGATCGAGCGTCTCGACGATCATGCGGCCTGTGGAGAGTGACACCGGCCGCTCGCTGGATGTTCCGCCCATTAGTACGGCGACTCGCAGGCGGCGCGACGGGCCGGACGATTGAATCATGGCATTGCGCTCCGAGTCTGCATCAGTTGAAGGAACTCCTGCCCCTGCTCGCGGATATCCCCCGCGCCCAGAAAAAGGATCAGATCACCGGGACGGGCCAGCGCGGCGAGCATTCCGGGTATGTCCTGCTTATCGGGAAGGTAGACCATCTGCGCATGCGGATTTTGCACGGCTGCGAGCAAGACGATATCGGAGGCTCTGACACCATCTATAGGCGCTTCGCGGGCGGCATAGATGTTCGTGACGATCAGGGCGTCCGCTGCCGACAACGAAGCGGCGAACTGCTCCAGAAAATCACGAGTTCGGCTATAGAGATGAGGCTGGAAGACGGCGACCAAACGCCGATGTGGCCAGGCTCCGCGCACCGCTTCGAAGGTCGCGTCTAGCTCAGTGGGGTGGTGGGCATAGTCGTCCATCACCATGATGTCGCCACCCTCCAGCCGAGCGATGCCGAGCAGCTCCTGCCTGCGAGTTGCGCCCTGAAAAGCCCGCAGGCCATCGGCTATGTCAGAGACGGGAACATTCAAGAGCGATGCCGTGGCCGCTGCCGCGAGGGCGTTCAGCACGTTATGCCGTCCTGGAACGCTGAGGAGAATTCGCGTGTCGTGAGCAGGGTCGTCGTCTCCCCAGATGAAAGCGGTCTGTGGTCCGAATTCCAGGCTGTGGGCCTGCATTTGAGCCGTCGCATCAGTCAGCCCATAAGTCAGGGAAGCCAGGGCGGGGAGACGCTTCAAAACATCTCGCACGCCGGCATCGTCGCTGCAGGCTACGACGGTTCCACCAGACCTGACGTTCTGCAGGAAACGGGCGAAGCCAGCCTGAACGCCCGCCTCAGTCCCGTAGTGATCGAGATGATCGGCCTCCACGTTGGTAAGGATCGCGATGTCGGGCTTGAGGCTGAGAAACGAGTCGTATGCCTCGCACGCCTCGGCGACGAACGGGCCATTCTCACTGCCCACACGCACGTTCCCACCTAGCTCCGGCACTTCACCGCCGACGAAGACCGTAGGATCCAGCCCCGCGCTTTGCAGAAGCACTCCGAGCATTCCTGTCGTTGTGGTTTTGCCATGAGTCCCTGCGACCGCAATTTTTGGCCCCCGGTGCGCCGCCATCAGTTCGCCAAGAAAGTCCGCACGGGAAACGATGCGGACTCCACGTTGTCTGGCCACCATTAGCTCCGGATTGTCTTCCGTGATAGCCGCCGAGGTCACGATCAGATCCACGTCGGCAGCCAGATTTTCTGCCCTGTGCTCGCGGAAGACCGTCGCGCCTCCCTGCTGAAGCCGAGCAACTGCCGGGTTGGTGAGAGGATCGGCGTTCAGGTCTGAGCCGGACACTTCGATCCCACGGGCGAGCGCCACCTGCGCCAGCGCGGAGACCCCAATCCCTCCGATTCCCAGAAAATGTATGTGTATCGGTGTGGCCATTTTCCCTGTCTACCTACAAACTCAGAATAAGTTTCGCGACGGCATCGGCTGCGTCAGGATGCCCCAGCGCGCGCCCCGCGATCGCCATCGCCGAGCGCCGCAGCGGCTCATCGCGCAGGCCAATGATATCCTCGCACAACTGCTGCGCCGACAGGCTTTTTTCCGCTCTATGCAGGCCCGCGCCTGCCGTTTCCATTGCCCGCGCGTTCGCCGTCTGATGATCCGCGTAGGCAGTAGGCAGAGGGATAATGAGGGAGGGGAGGCCGTTCACCATTGCCTCCGACAGGGTGGAGATGCCGCCCCGGCAGACGAAAAGATCGGCGGCGCGTAGCGCGAGCGGCATCTGCCGAGCGTCGAAAAATGCGAGTGACACGTAACCCTTCTCGGCCGTCAAGCCCTGCTCTCTCGCCTGCTCAGTCACCGCTTCAAAGTTCCTCATGCCGGTCTGATGAAGGATCTGGACGCCGTTCGCCAGGAGTGACGGCGTTGCCTCGATCACCAGATTGTTCACCGCCTGCGCGCCCTGGCTCCCTCCGACGACGAGGACAGTGAAGGCGTCCGGTCGAAGCCCGTCAAAAGCGCACCGCGCGATCTGCGGTGTCACGTCAGACGGAGGCACGATGCCGGAGCGAAGGGGCAGCCCGGTCACAACGCATTTCCCGCCGCCGAATGCCTGCAAGGTCTCCGGGAAGACGACGCAGACTTTACGGGCGAAGCGCGCCAACAGACGGTTGGTGCGCCCTGGGATCAGGTCTGGCGCGAGTATCAGTGTCGGAAGGCCAAGACTTGCAGCGGCCAGCAGAGCCGCAGCTGCAACGTACCCGCCGGTGCCGACAACCGCTTCCGCCCTGAACTCCCGCAGACAGGCCCTCGCCTCCCGATACCCCTGAAAGAGCGACCAGCCGACTCCGACGGTGGAGGGCGAGACTAGCTTCCGAAGCTTTCGCGCCGTCACTGCTCTAAACGGAACGCCGGCTTCCGGCACGATTCGCGTCTCCATGCCAGTGGAGCCGCCGATGTAGAGAATCCCACCATCAGGATCGGCGCGTCTCAGCCCTTCTGTCACCGCGAGAGCGGGAAATATATGCCCGCCCGTCCCTCCGCCGCTCACTGCCACCCGCATGAAGGCTCCTCTCCTACGCTCTCATCTTTTCGAGGCTCTGCGCTGGCGGGGTGGGGTGCTGGGCGATGTTGAGCAGCAGACCGATGCCAATCATTAGTACTACGAGTGAGGAAGAGCCGAAGCTGATGAATGGCAATGGCACTCCAGTCGCGGGGATAGCAGACGTCGCGACGGCAATATTGATGAGCGCCTGCCAGCTGATGAGTGCCGCGATTCCACCCGCCAAAATCTGACCGAAACGATCCTTGGTGGCGTACGCTATATAGAACCCGCGACCGCCGATCACCACCAGCAGGCCGAGAACCGGCATCAGCCAGAAGAAGCCGAGCTCCTCCGCCATCGTCGCGAAGATGAAATCTGTTTCTCCCTCCGGGATGTAAAACTTCTCACGGCCCTGTCCCAGGCCCATGCCGTACATTCCGCCGGAGCCGACTGCGAGTCGGGCATGCCAAACCTGATAGCTGAGATCCTTCCTGTGCGCGGCAGGGTCGAGATAGGCGGTTATGCGATCCTGCCGATGCTGAAAGAGCATTCCGAAAATCACCAGGGCCGTGAAGCAGCCGAACGCGATCATGACGATATGACGCCTGCGCGCGCCTGCGAGGAACAGCTGAGTCAGGACAGCGAGGAAGAGCGCGAATGCCGTGCCGAGATCGGGCTCGCGCTCGATCAGCAGCAGAATGAGGCCGGAGACGCATAGAGTAGGTCCAAGACCCTCGGTTAGATGCCGGATTTTGCAGGCGGGCCGCGCCAACTGAACGGCGACGTAGAGCAGCAGAGCCAGCTTCGCGAACTCCGAGGGCTGGAAGCGCACGAACCCGAAATGCACCCAGCGGGCGGCGCCTTTGTCGTGATGCCCGATGCCTGGCATCCAGACCGCGATAAGCAGCAGAACGGCGACACAGGCAAGCGGGACGGCCCACTGCTTCAGTCGCCAGTAGCCCGCGCGCATGACGGCTGCCATCGCAGCCAATCCAAATATCGCCCCGACGACCTGCTTCTTCAGGTCGAAATAGGCGTCGTTGCCCAGCTTGGCGTTGTCGAGCGTCTTGATGTAACTCGAGTCGAGCACCATGAGCAGGCCGACCACGATCAGGGCCAGCATGGTGCCGAATAGCAATACATCCACAGGCAGTTTTAGGCGAACGGTCTGCTGTCGAACCACGCGCTTCCTCCTTAAAGGCTCTGAACGGCACGGCGAAACGCCGCCCCACGGTCTTCAAAATCACGGAACATATCGAAGCTGGCACAGGCTGGACAGAGAATGACTGTCTCCTGCGGATGCGCTGCATATTTCGCGAGAACTACTGCCTCTTCAAGCGTTGCCGAGCGGATGATCCTCTCAAAGCCTCCGGCTCGAAATGTCCGCTCCATCTTTTCCGCCGCCTGCCCTATGAGAATGACCAGCCGGGCGCACTCGTTCAGCACAGGAACAAGAGGCGCGAAATCGAGATCCTTGTCCGCCCCGCCCATAATCGCGATTGAAGGCCGGTCGATGGCCCGCAGCGAGCTGATGGCCGCGGCGATGTTGGTGCACATCGAGTTGTTTATGTAGCGCACGTCGTCGAGTTCTCGCGCGAACTCCATCCGATGCGCGGCTCCCGCGAAGCTGCGAATCGCCTCCGCAACCGCTTCGGGCGCCGCGCCAATCGCAATCGCGGCTGCGCTGGCTGCCAACACGTTCTCGACGCTATGTCTGCCCGGCAGCGCCGGAGAAAACTCGCTGATATGCAGCAGCCGTACCGCTTCCCCGTCAGAACTCAACCGAACATGCACAAAGCTGTCGGATATCCAGGCGAGCGGTACGTCACCTGTATTTTCCTGAGCAGTGAACCAGAGACGCTTCCCCGGTAGCCCGCTCTCCCCAATTTCACGCGTGGTCGGATCATCGCAGTTGAGTATCGCCCAATCATCCGGCCCCTGCGCTGCGAAGAGCCGCGCCTTTGTCTGCGCGTAGTCTGAGAAGCCTTCGTAGCGGTTCAGATGATCAGGCGTGATGTTCGTCAGCACCGCCACGTGGGGAGCGAAGCGCTCGACCCACTCCAGTTGAAAACTGCTGATCTCCGCGACTAGGATCGGGCTGTCCGTGCGCCTTTCCGTCTTCGGAGCTAGACGGGTTGTGCTGAACGCCGCCTCCGTCAGCGTGCACTTGATCTCGTCCGCGCTGACGTTACCCGCGATGATGGCGGGCAACCCCGCCGCCTCCAGCATCGCCGCGATAAGCAGTGTGGTAGTTGTCTTGCCGTTCGTCCCTGTCACCGCGATCATGGGAGCTTCGGCCAGACGGTACGCCAACTCAATCTCCGACCAGATCGGGATTCCGCGCTCCATCGCTGCGAGCAGCACCGCTGCGTCTCGCGGCACTCCCGGACTCACAATAACCAACTCCGTCCCATCCGGCAACGCCTCATCCGGAGTAGCCGGGGCCGCGAAGCGAGCTCTCGTCGTCGCTATCTCCGCCAGCCGCTCTGCCCCAATTTTCTCCGTCGTAGCGCTGTCCGAAAGCAGAACTTCCGCTCCGAGGAGAGTCAAAACGCGCGCCGCCGCTATGCCGCTCCTCGCGGCTCCAATCACGCTGATTCGTTTGTAGTCTCTTATTTCGAGGGTCATAGCCGAAGCACTAGTCCGCTTTCTCTAACCACGTGACCAGAGCAGAGCGAGGGCGGTGCAGAGCAGGCCCGCGAGCCAGAACCGGGCGACAACCTGGGTCTCGGGCCAGCCGCTCTCTTCGAAATGTGGTGCAGCGGCGTCCTGCGGAAGACGCGGTTCGCTTTGGCGTAGTCGAGGCCGTGGCGACGCTTGCGCCATTTGAAGACGGAGACCTGTATGATGACGGATATCAGCTCAACCCAGCAGACCAGTGATGCGACTATAAGCCCGACCTCCTGCTTGCCTAGCATCGCTGCGCCTGCCAGCCCTGCCCCCAGAGCCAGTGAGCAGGTGTCGCCCATGAAGACCTTTGCCGGGTAGGCGTTCCACCAGAGGAAGCCCGCCAGCCCGCCTGCCATCGCGACGGCGAACAGAGCAAGAGATGGATACATCACCCACACCAGGGCGGCGAGCGTCAGACTGATAAGGATGATCAGGCCAGAGGAGAGGCCGTCCAGACCGTCCGTGATATTCGTCGCGTTGGAAAAGCCGACCAGAAAAATCGCCGCGATCACGTAGTACATCCAGCCGAAATCCACAGTCCACCCGTCGCGCGCCAGCGCGTTCGTTACAAGCGAGGGCGTCAGCGTGACCGCGGTGGTCGTGCCGGGATGGGAGGTGCCTGCCATCCATAGCACGAAGCCGATCGCGATGAAGCACTGCGCCGCCAGCTTTTCGCGCGCCCGTAATCCCAGGTTTT
>JANXLO010000447.1 GCA_025355115.1 Chthonomonadaceae bacterium | reverse complement strand
TGACTGCAGCCTCGATGCGCTCCCGCTGCTCCACCTCGATATCGCGCAGCCGCTTCGAATAGTCATCGCGCAGGAGTCTGGCTTCTGCCAGCGCCTGCTGCACCTGATTGTGGTTGGTCTCGATCCGAGCCGTCCGCTCGGTCAATAGCGTCCGCCAGTAGGGATAGCTGAGATAGATGATGTTGAACTTGTAGAAAACAAATAGAATCAATACCAGGCCGACTATCAGCGAAAGGGTCGCGCCGGGATGCTCTATGGCGAAGGGCATATATTCGTTCATGGACTAGCTCTCTCCCTTCAGTTCCGCGCCGCGCTGCCGGCGATGCTGGAGTCTATGCTGGCCCGAAGGACTGTCGGATCGGCGGCGGAGCCAAGTATCTTCTCCAGCGCAGTCATCGCCATGTTGGCCATCGTCGCACGCAGGCTGACCAGCGCTTCGGCCTTCTCGCGCTCCATGTCGGATACGCTCTGCTGAAGAGTCTGCTCGGACTGAACTCGCGCCTCCGAAAGGATGCGCTCCCGCTCGCCCTGGGCCTCTTTGATCGCTGTCTGGATGCGCCCACGCGCCTCGGCCTCCACTTCGGCGATGCGCACGAGGTAGTCGGCACGCAGCGTCTCCATCTCGTGCTGCATCTGCTGCACAGTATGGTAGGTGTCGGCGATATCTTTGTCGCGCTGTTTCAGCCGCCCCAGAATCGGCTTGAAGAAGAGGTTCCCCAGCAGAAACCAGAGGCTCAGAAACAGGATGATCTGCGCGAAAAAGATATTTACGTTGAAAGCAAGGCTTTTGATGATGTCAGCCATAGGACGAACTCAGCTTTTCTCCCGAATTCATTCCATCGCCTGCCGCTGCATTTTGTGGAACGGCATCGGCGACGGAATGCATTATGTCGTGTGCCTATTTGCCGCTGGCTGCGGCCGTCGTGACGGCGTCGGTGATCTTCTGGGTGTCCGGCAGGTGGGTATTCAGCAGAAAAAAGACCAGCAGGGAGAAGATGACGAGCGATTCGATGAAGGCGAGGGCCAGGATCATCGCGGTCTGGATGCGACCGGTCTGTTCGGGCTGGCGGGCCATGCCCTCCATAGCGGCGGCGGCGGCGTGCCCCTGACCGAGACCGGCTCCGAGAACCGCGATCGGGACACCGAGGCCGAGGGAGAAGGCGAGAGCCATAAAGTACAACATAATAGAAACGTTTCCTTTCTTGTCGTGTTCGACATAGAAGCGATGACAGATGTCGCGTTCGGGGCAGTAGCTTCTTACTACCGCCTGATCCGTTCGCAGAGCGGGAGGCTGCCTGGAGCGCCTCCCCAACGGGTCGATAGAAAACCCGTCAAATCTAGTGTGCGTGAGCGGCGGCGATAGCCCCCTCTTCTCCGTCCGGGCCTTCGTGCTCATGATGCACGATCAGAGAAAGATAGATACAGGTCAGCATGGCGAAGACCATCGCCTGTACGACGGCTGTGATCACGGAGAGGAACAGCACCGGAAAGTGCAGCGGCAGACCGCGAACGTGGAGTAGTTCCAGGCCCAATCCGGCCAGCACCATCAGGATCACGTCCTCACCGAAGATGTTGCCGAAAAGTCGAATTGCCAGCGTAAACGGCTTGACGATCTCCGAGATCAACTCGATAAAAAACATCCCCGGTGCCAGTACAGGCATCGGACCCATAAAATGTTTCGCGTAGTTGATCGGACCGTTGGTGCGAATGCCCTCATACTGCACATAGAGAAACACGATCACGCCGAGTGCGAGCGTCACGGAGATGTTCGCAGTCGGAGAGTGCAGACCGGGAATGATGCCGATCAGGTTGGAAAGCAGCACGTAGAGGAACACCGTTCCGACGAGAGGCGTGTATCGTCCTCCGCCCGGTCCGATCGTTCCGACCGTAAAATAGTCGAGCGACTCAACGATCTGTTCGCCGAAATTCTGCAGCCCACGCGGCACGGTCTCTTTCTTACTGCGGGCGACCAGGGCGAAAATCACGAGGATCACGGCGACGACCAGAGAGTTCCCGAACAGACGCGGCGCATCCGGTATTTTGCCGGGGTCCTCTTCCTTTTCGCCCTTGCCGGCGGACGTCGTCTCCCCGGCGACCCGCCCCGATTCCTGCCCGCCCCGGGCCATGAGAATCGGCTTTGCCGGACGCGAGTCGGGATGGTATTGGAAAACTTGCGGTGACTGCGGCATAAACTAAGCCCCTTCTCGAACGGAATAGACAGCCTGCGGACGCTGGACGGGCTTCGGATCGACCTCCGGCAGCGACGGTACGACGATACTCGGGATAACGACGGCCCGCGTTTGCGGCACAACGACTTTGCGTTGCGCGCGCGCCTCTTCTAACAGGAGCGCCGCAGCCGTGCGGGACGTCAGCACCAGAGGCATGAGCGCGATCCCGACCCCGACCGCCAACAGATCGATGCCGTGGCGCGGAGTCGCCAGGCTGAGCGCGAAAGCGTACAGAGGCAGCTTCAGCAACAGCGTCAGCGACAGCAGCCCTTTGACCTTTGGAGAGGCGTCCGGGCGAAAAAGGATCGGGACGATCACGAGCAGACTCGCTAGACTGAACAGAGAGAGGAGCGCTCCGATCAGGAATCCCCACGCCCACGTCGTCCGACCGCCGTAGAAAAGCAGCAGGTTCAGCGTTGCTGCGCACAGGGCCGCGCTCTTTAGAGAACGCGCAACGGTCTTCTCTTCCCCAAGGAAATGGTTTAGTCTCTCTCGCGCCTCAGCCGGAGAACCTATCTGCTGGAAAGCCTCTTTATAAGGTTTAAGGCGGAGTCGGCACACAGGTTTCTCCTCACCGGAAAGGGGCCCACGGTCTGATTGCGCGTCGTTGCGTCTTGCGATCCACCCTCCATATCGCCCTACCTATTGTGTCACAGAAGGCCGTCTTTTCGATACATCCGTAAAAATTCATGCTCCAGGAAGAGAAATGCCCGGCGTTCACTTACTCCAGGCGGCTGACGATCTTCAGCAGCGCGCTGACTCCGACCACCAGACCGACTAGAACCCCGCTCATGGCGAACCAGGCGGTCGCATGGTGCATTTTCTGATCCAGCCACCATCCTCCAACAGATAGAACGATGATCGGCATTATAAACGAGGTCGCGGCTGTCGTCGCCAGCGCCAGTTTGTTGTAGCCTCCCGGCTCGACAGCGCCCGGTCGCGGCTTCGCGGGATGCGGCGGCAGCGGACTGGTCATCTTCGGAGGCTCGGGAACCTGCGGCGCACGCGGCACGTTCGGAAACTGCGCTTGCCGCTCCTCCTGCTCTTTCCGTTCGTCTTCCGCCATGGAAACCGCTCCTGACTTTTGGCCGTGCTGCGAAAGCGTTACTTCTCGAACAGCCGCTCATGCAGAAGACGGACTGCCCGCTGTACGTCGCTCTCCGAGAGCAGAAACGAGACGGACATCTCGGAGTCTGCTGTCTGATGCACCGCTATGCCGGCATTCAACAGGGTCTCGTAGATCATCGCGAGGACGCCGTGAACGCGCCGATGTCCGGAGGCGATGACGGAGACCATTGTGCAGTTTTCGATCACGGAGGCTGGCACATCCACGATCCTAATGTGCTTCTCGACGGCTCCAAGCAGAGGGCGCTGAACGCTGTAGGCTAGATCCAGCCCCTCCGAGAACTTGAAGATGTAGTAGACGGACTGCTTGCCTTCGCTGTCCGGCTCCTCCAGCGCAATGGGAACCACCATGCCGTCCAGCAGATCGCGGGCAATGGGATAGAGAGTGCGCGGGACAGTGAACGAGAGCCCTTTGGGGCTGAAGGTCACCAGAAAAATGTTCACTCCGGCGCGGGCCATCATTCGATAGACTTCGCGCTCGACGTGCGGCTTATGCTCCGCGTTCTCTATTTCAAGGCGAATATAGACGAGTTTGCCGGTGTGCGTGATGCCGGTCAGCCTCTGGCGCACGGCGTCGAGCGCTGTGCTGTCAGTGATCCGGGTTCCTGGCGCGTCCGAGAACGTCGACTTCACCCAGAGCGGAATGTTGTGATCCATCGCGATTTCGGCGGCGCGGGGATGCACGACTTTCGCGCCCTGATGAGCGATCTCGGCCACCTCTTCGTAGGTGCAGACTTCGAGCGTCTTCGCGGCGGGAACCAGGTCGGGGTCGGCGGTCTTTATCCCGTCCACATCGGTGTAGATCTCCACGGCGGTAGCGCTCAACGCAACTCCCAGCGCGGCGGCGGTGGTGTCGCTCCCCCCGCGGCCAAGTGTGGTGATCGCGCCGTGCTCATACTCGTCGTTCGGCTGCGTGATGCCCTGAAAGCCGCACACCACAGGAATGTATCCCTGCTCAAGCAGTCGGTTGATGTAGTGCGGGCGGATCTCCAGTATGCGGGCATTGCCGAACTCCGGGTCGGTTATGATGCCCGCCTGCCCTCCGGAGAGAGCGATCGCCTTATAGCCAAGCGTCTGCAAGGTATGCGCAAATACGACCGTGGAGATGATCTCTCCGCAGGCCATCATCATGTCCTGCTCGCGCGGTGCAGGGGGAACCTGCGGATCTATGTCCCTCAGCACTTGGACCAGCGTATCCGTCGCGTAAGGCTTTCCTTTGCGCCCAATCGCCGAGACGACAACGACGGGCGACAGCCCGCTCATTTTCGCCTGGATCACTTTTTTGGCGGCTAGCAGACGGCTCTCCGGGCAATCCACAGAGGTGCCGCCGAATTTCTGCACTACGATCTTCAAACCGCCGCCTCCGAACTCAGATTCTGCTCTCGGATAGCCGTCGCGTCAAGGCGAAAAGCGCTCTTCAGATGCTGGACTGCCTCGTCCGCCCGCTCATTTTCAATGAGGCAAACGACGGAGTTGTGTGAGTCTCCGGTCTCGAAAAGGCGGGCGCCTGCGGCATAGAGGCCGTCTGCGATCGCGACCATGACGCCGGTGAGGTCACGCATCGAGGCGGCGCGGACAGCAATTACCGCGAGATCTCGCCGGGCCGTGCTCTTCACACCCACTGTTTTGAGAGCCGCTTCTACCCTCGGCAGGTCGGGGCCCGCGAAAGCGAACGTCACGGCGGAGCGATGCAGCTTGGTCAGGAAAATGGGAACTTCAGCGCTCGCTAGGACGCGAAATACCTGAAGTATGCGGGCTGAACGCAGAGAGTCATCCTCCAGAGTCACCACGGCATGAGCTACATCTCGTGTGATGTGGATGGCATAGACTCCGCGCTCCCGCTCGAACGAAACATTGGGAGCCTTAGTTTCCGTCGCTGGAAGAGACATGGCTGGCCTTGAGTGGAATGGAATTCGGCGTTGGGAAAGCAATTCCTGGCACCAAGCACGATTCCAGTCGCACGATGACTTTGTGACTTATTTCCCAATCAGTATACCGCATACGAAAATGCCAAGTCAACGGCAAACCGACCGCCATTCCGCTTACCGGGTCAATTACTGCGCTTCTTTGTCCTCATATCAGAATTGAATCTGAGGAACGGCGGATGCTCAGGGTGTGAAGCAGGGTAGTAGCGCGGGGCGGGCTGCGCATGAAGCGGACCATGCAACCCCGGCCGGACAGCGCACAGCATGCCAAATCCGACCAGGTAGACAATGGAGGCGATGCCGAGAAAAAGGTTACGAACCATGGAAGTGTGATGCAGGCTCATCGGTGATCTGGACTCCACTCCTCCAGCCTCGACGGTAAGGAGCCTCTGCTGAGCCGCTAGCCCGGTCGCGAGCACCCCGCCCGGAACACGCCGCGGCATTGTCTCAGTGCGGACGAAGCCGGAGCGAACCTGTGCGTAGAGGATCAGGTCACCGACTCGCCGGCGATGGCCGTCCGTCATAACATGCGATATCACGACATCGTCCGCGCTTATCTGCCCGCTGGCGATTCGTCCTAGAAATTCATTGAACTCAAGGACGATCAGGCCTCGTGCAGTTTCAACGATCAAGCCCTGCCCTTTTTGTGCAAACGCCCAGTCCTGCAACATGGATGTCTCCCTGCTCAAACGCCCTGGAGCGATGCCGATCGCTCATCTCTCAGTACTCGAGCCTGCCGTCGTCAGAATGACTCCGCTGACCAGATATTCATCGTCTGCGCCCCAGAAGCCTTCCCAGCCCTGCGCTCCGATCTCGAACAGCCGCGCCTGCGCCGCCGGCCCGAAGAGCATCTCCACCGCATAGCGCAGCCTCACCGCTCCAAGTTCCGTTTTAGGCAGACTGTAGGAGGCACCCATCCCGATCCCCATCTTCAGGCCGGTGCCGCAGGCTTTCGAGGCGGCCTCCATCAGAGAGAAGTGCGCCGCAACACGGATGCGCAATGCCTCCTCGTCGTCGTTTTCAGCCCCTGCCGAAAACGCCTCCCACTCCTCCTCCGACATGAACTGTCGGGCAAACCGGCGCAGGTAGACGTAGTCCTTGCCTGGCTGTCGGAGTCGCTGAAGCGAGACTGTATCCACACCGATCCCCGCAAACTGCTCACCGTACGCCGCTAGCACGATATGCGCATCTCCATCATTAGAGTTGGACACCTGTATGAAGGAGTCGTCGATCCCTTGCTCTAGTGCCCACTCCTCCAGCTCTCCGTGGAGTGAGATGAACGGCTTGCCCAGTGCGTCGTTCTGCCAAACCAGATCATGAGGGTCATGGCGGTTCGGAAACTCCTTGTCGCGAAATAGTTGATAGAGGGCGGCTCGCGCTGCAAGATGGGTTAGCCCGTAGCGTAAAAAGCGCCGCTCCTGCTTTGGGGCCTTGCGCAGGCTCTGCTCAGTATAAGCAATCCAGCCTAGCGCGACAGGCACATGAACGTTCATGGCCCAGTCCACCG
>JANXLO010000399.1 GCA_025355115.1 Chthonomonadaceae bacterium | reverse complement strand
CATCTGGCCCATCCTGTTGCTGGTCGGCACAATCGCAGTCGTACTTGGAGTTCTGCTGACTTCCCACTTCATGCAGAATGGCCACACCACGACTGAGAGCGTCGGGATCTCAGGATTCATTACCGCCGCAATGACCGGTCTGGCGGGGCTGTTCGGCTATCACCATACTAGCTCGCAAAAGGATCTTGGCAAGAAGGCAGTTGACGACAAGAAGACAGCTGCTGATCAGACGAACGCGGCAGCGGCGAATGGAGCCTCGACGGGGGATGCCAACAGCCTCGGCGCGAAGATCAGCGGCCTCGCGGCGGAGACCGGGGCGGCGTTGCTGAAGGCCCTGGAGGACGGCTACACGCAGATCAGGATCGAGTTCGCCGATCTCAGCCAGAGCGTCGCGGTGACGTATCCTTTGGTCGAGTTCTTCGCGCTGAACACCGCGGTGACTCAGGTGAGCAACGACTACACCTTCCTCACGAAGATCATCTGGAGTGACTCCGAGCGCGAGGACGAGATCAAGCTGGTGGCCCGCGCCGCATTCGGGCCGTTCAGCGCAATGCTTCGCCTCTCCTCGAAGGAGACGCCGACATCGACTGCGCCGGGCGGTCAGGCGGGCTGACACCGCGTCTACTTGCCGTAGCGGGCGGCGTGCTCACGCGAAAGGGCCTGATAGTCGGGATCGTCCTTGGCCCGCTGATAGAATCCGTAGAAGATCCGCGCTGCCTCTGCCTTCTCGTTGGTTGCCCAGTCCTCGGCTTGAGGCAGCACCTCGCGTCGGGCTTTCTGGCCGGTCTCCTCCTCGTGCTCCGAGGGCGAGACCGGTTTGTATTTGCGCCCGCTGGGATGGTTAGCGTAGCGGCGAGCGCGGGTGTAGCCCATCTGGAGGAACTTGCGGGCCATGTCCATCCCCACGAACTCCCCGGCCCGCTTGTAGGCGAGGAAGAGCTCATAGATCTTCTCAGCGGATGCCTGCGCCTCCGCGACGGTCTTAAACCGCCAGTGCGGCAGAATCTCCGACTTGTACGGCTGCACCAGCAGAACTCCCTGCTCCCCAATCCCGACGCGATAGAGTTCAGGATGCTGCCGAAAGTCGGTGCTCTGGAAATCCAATTCGTAATCGAAGGCCATCTCACCCTCCCTCGCGCCAATAGCAACTGGCGCTCCCAATATTACGAGCTTTCACACAAAGACGTCCGGCCCAGGGAGAAAAGAATTTCTCACACCAAGACACAAAGCCACAAAGGGATGCGAGGAGATCCATCAGGTGGCGCTTGGTCGGGCTACTGGACAATATATTAACTTTCTCTCCCGCCTCTTTGTGTCTTGGTGTGAGATATTCCCTTATGTCGTGTTCCTTCGCGGCCCGAGTCTTTGCATGAGAATGCGCTGGAAATAAGGAGTATTGAGGAGGAGTGACGAATAGGCTATTGCGAGCGAAGGAACTTTTTTCTGCTTTCGGTGGGAGGAGATGCAGTTTGTCTCCCTGCTGATGCGCAGAACGGTTGAATCGCCTTCTATTTTGTTCGATTGCAGAGAGCACATGTCCAATCAATTTTTTGAAAAGCCAATCCTGAATTCGCCCTACGACTGTCCCCAGCGGCATTGGCAGCTGGATGAGACCGGGCAGCCTACCCAGCTGATCAGTCCCATTCGTCGCCCCGCCGAGTACATCACGCCGATTCCACGCTCGAAGAAGCAGTCCGGTGCAGCGCAGAAGGCGATGGTTCTGGATGAAGGCAAGGGAATCTCGCGGGAAGGCGACGAGTACGACCCGACTCCGATCATCAATGCACTGCGGAGTCACGTGGCCAACTGGCGATCCATCCCCGATGCCGGGAAATGGGGCGTTACGCCCGAAACGGCGCGGCTGTTGAAGCACTGGCGGGAACATCCGTTCAACGGCGTTCGGCCATTCTTCTGCCAGATTGAGGCGGTGGAGACGGTGATCTGGCTGACGGAAGTCGCGCCGAACATCAAAGCAGGCAAAGATTTCCTGGATCATCTCGACCGGGCAAACAAGGACGCCAATCCGGACCTGCTGCGTCTTGCCCTGAAGCTGGCGACCGGCGCGGGCAAAACGACGGTCATGGCGATGCTGATCGCCTGGCAGACCGTCAACGCCGTGCGGCATCCCCTCAGCAAGCGCTTCACGCGGGGATTTCTGATCGTGGCGCCCGGCATCACGATCAAAGACAGGCTCCGCGTGCTACAGCCGAACGACCCTGACAGCTACTATTCCCAACGTGGACTGGTTCCCATGGATATGCTGGAGGACGTGAAACGCGCAAAAATCGTCATCACTAACTATCATGCCTTCAAGCTGCGCGAACGCGTCGAGCTCTCCGCGACAGGCCGACGCTTGCTCAAAGGCCGGGGGCCCGATCTGGAAACGCTGGAGACCGAAGGTCAGATGCTTCAGCGCGTCATGCCGGAGCTCATGGGCTTGAAGAACATCCTCGCGCTGAACGACGAGGCTCACCACTGTTATCGCGAGAAAGCGGGCGACCCGGATGAGGAGCTTCTGAAGGGCGACGACAAAAAGGAGGCTGAGAGCAACAAGGAGGCGGCGCGCCTCTGGATCTCCGGCCTCGAAGCCGTCAACCGCAAGCTCGGCATCGCTCGCGTCCTCGATCTCTCCGCGACCCCGTTCTTCCTGCGCGGCTCAGGCTACGCTGAAGGCACCCTCTTCCCCTGGACGCTATGCGACTTCTCCCTTATGGACGCTATCGAATGCGGCATCGTGAAGCTGCCCCGCGTTCCTGTGGCCGACAACATCCCCGGCAACGAAGTCCCAATGTTCCGGAATCTATGGGAGCACATCAAAGGCAAAATGCCGAAGAAGGGACGGGGAAAGGCCGACATGCTCGACCCGTTGAGCTTGCCGCCCCAGCTTCAGACCGCGCTCGAGGCTCTCTATGGTCACTACGAAAAAACGTTCGATGCCTGGGCGAAGGCCAAGGTAAGCGTTCCGCCCTGCTTTATCGTCGTCTGCAACAACACCTCGACCTCGAAACTGGTCTACGACTTCATATCAGGTTTCGCCTGCGAGACCGATGAAGGGCGCACAGTGCAGAACGGGCGCTTCCCGCTGTTCCGCAACTTCGATGAGCACGAGAACCCCATCCCCGTCCCGAGAACACTGCTGATCGACAGCGAGCAGCTTGAATCGGGCGATGCGTTGGACGAAAACTTCCGCGCCATGGCCGCGGATGAGATCGCCAGGTTTCGCCGTGAGATCATGGAACGAGGCGGTAAGCTGGCCGCAGAAATTCAGTCCGGCAAGGAGATCGACGAAGCGACGCTCCTGCGTGAGGTGATGAACACGGTCGGCAAATCGGGGCAGCTCGGCGCAGGGATTCGCTGCGTCGTCTCGGTATCCATGCTCACCGAGGGCTGGGACGCGAACACCGTCACGCACGTTCTGGGCGTTCGCGCCTTCGGGACGCAGCTGCTGTGCGAGCAGGTCATCGGGCGCGCCCTGCGCCGTCAGTCCTACGAACTGAACGAGGAGGGGATGTTCGATGTCGAGTACGCCGACGTGCTCGGCATCCCCTTCGACTTCACGGCAAAGCCGGTGGTCGCGATCCCTCAGCCGCCGCGCGAGACGATCAATGTCAAAGCCGTCCGCCCGGAGCGCGACGCCCTCGAAATCCGCTTCCCGCGGGTGGCGGGCTACCGCGTCGAGCTCCCTTCGGAGCGGCTGGAGGCCACGTTCAATGCCGACTCCATTCTCGAGCTGACGCCGGATCTGGTCGGCGCGACGCAGACGCAAAACTCCGGCATCATCGGCGAATCGGTCGACCTGAATCTCGTCCATACTCGCGACACCCGCCCGTCGCAAGTCCTCTATGAGTTGACCTCATACCTGATTCTGTCGAAATGGCGCAAACCCGGCGAAGACCCGCAGGTTGAAATAGGACGGCGTGGACAGCAGGTTTTTCCACCAAAACGCCACCTCGGGCCGGCCTCCGGCCGCCGCGAGC
>JANXLO010000274.1 GCA_025355115.1 Chthonomonadaceae bacterium | reverse complement strand
TCTTGTCGAGTGGGTGCCCGCCGCCTGGGATTCCTCGCACGAGACGATGACACAACCAACCCTTCATCTGGGTCAGTAGAAATCCGGTCGGCCAAATGCCCTCATGACACCCGGGAGGGAAGTCAGCTTAGCAAAATAGCCATGTCAGGTCTACTTATGCCGCAGTGACCGCCCAGAGTAAGTGGATCACATCGTCCTTGAAGATGTCGTCGTGGCCACCGCCCGCCGCGGGCGGGCCATAGTAGATGAGACGACTGGCGTCCAAACTCAGGGCGTGACGCCAGGGGATCCCTGTCCGGTGTGACTCCTTGGCAATCTCCCCGGTGAGGTTGGGCGGCTCGGCCAGGGAGGCGAACAAGCCGCCTTCCCCGAGGGTCAGCGGGACTGCGTTCTCACCCACACGATAGAGTCCGACGAAGCCCGCAGCCATGCGACCGTTATTGGAGAGAGGATAGTAGAAGCCGTTAGCGGTGTCGTATCCGCTGTATATGCAAGCGAGCCGCCCCTCGATCTGTGACATCAGCGTCGTTTCGCCGACGAACCAGTCAGTTGCGAGCGCGCCCTGCACCAGGCAGACCGACTGCAATTTGGCGTTTTGCAGCCGATTCGCTGCCTTTTCCTCCGCCAGGAAACGGGCGGCGTTGGCGACGACCAGGCAGCCGAAGCTATGTCCAATCAAATGGACCCGTACATTATGGAAGCTCGTGTCTCCCAGCATTTCCGTGAGAAGTTCTCCTGCTTGCTTCCCGGCATCTACTCCTTTGCGCTGCATCTCCCAGAAGGCGAGTTGATTGTCTATGGAGTCCGCTATTCCCATCACGCTGCTGTCTCGAGGGAGAGATGCCTTGAGGAGTGCCAGCGGGCCACGCGCCAACCCCGCCAAAACATCCCTAACGGTCCGCCGTCTGTCTTCGCTCCCATAGCGTTCGTCGAAGACATACGGCGAGCGTTTTCCAGCCGCGGTGAAAGGCAGCGACGACAGCCCGCCCAGCAGATAGCCGACCAGAGCCCAGACGAGCATCGGCAACGCACAGGCGATCTGGAGCGGCAACCACGCCAAAAGTGTAATAATCGGGACGCCGCGTGCTTGATGCCCCTCCGTCTGGTGGCCGTCGCGTATGCAACTCTCCTTCTTTGCTTTTCTACGGCTGGCGGTGAACAGCAGAATCAGCAGGCAAATCATTAGAATCAGCGGGAGCTTAAGCCAGGGAGACAGAGACTGGAGGCTCCAAATAGCGGGCTGCACATATCTGTTCCAGAGAGGTTGCAGCATTGGGAGGCCGAGAGTGCGGGTCCACATCTCCGTAATCCAGCTCAATCCGATAGCCCGATTGCTGAGCACGAATCCCGCCAGTGCAGCGGCGCCGACCGTGCTGAGCACAAATTTAAATAGCGTTGAGAGAGCCTCCATGAGGCTGTTATACGGCTTGGGTAGATCCGCTTGATCCAACAGCAGTCCCCTCGGCTGCGCCTCATTGTAGCAACGCCAGATCATAGCAGTCTTCTCATTCAGTGGGGCATCTGGAAGTGTGTCGTCGCTCTCACGGAAGCGGTAGGCCGCTAGCCTCTGCCACCCGATCGTAGCGGATGCGTTATATTTGCTATCCAGAATAGCAGTATCCGGCGCGGATACCGAGGAGAAAAGCTCGTAGATGTTCTCGAAGTCGTTGGCAAAGACGGCCTCAGTGGTCGTCGTCTTGGTATTGGGGTCAATGCCGGGTCGAAAGGCGGCGCGGGCGTTGGTCATGAAGCTGACCTTGTCCCGTCGACCGGCGGGATCGACCCAATTGTCCTGTCCGGGATCAGAGTGCCAGTGGAGCGTGATGAAGAGTGGGGAATACGGCTCGGGCGGCTTGAGTCTCTGCCGGTGCAGGAGCGCAGCGAGACGGCTGACTAGCCTGTCGTATGCGCCCACTCCACTGTAGAAGTTGCGGTGCCATCCGTGACTCAGGATATAAAGGTCAGTCACTGGTTTCCCTGCGGCCTCAAGCTGCTGTGCAGTTGCCGCGATACGTCGGCACAAGGTTGGGAGTATCTCACGGTCAGCTATATCCATAATCGGCACCAGAAAATAAGGGCGGCATTCTCGCAGATCCGTCTGATGAGGTCCGATTTCCATGATTTTGGCTGCTGGTCTCTTTGAGCTCTCCACTGTAATCCTATCCCTTCCTGTGGTATGCGGATACGTCCTCCCAAACGTCGGCTTCCCTTTTTCACCTTACAAACGCTGACCGATACGACCCCTATCGTATCCATGAATAGCTTTCGCTCATGAGTCAAAATGTTCCTCCTCGGTCGCCATCGAAAGCAGGGAATTTTTGCAACTGGTCTGCATAGCCTGTTTCGATGTAGCTGGCAGCTAATATGAAGCGATCTCAATAACGGAATGAAATTGGCCCAAGTCAGTAATTCCCCGTTGTCGGTTGAATATTGATGCATGGTGAAGGAATATGTGTTTCCAGTGAAGAAATGAAGCGGCAGCTAGAAGACTCGGAGAGATGCCCTAGAAGTGGAGCCAGAGGGGATTCATTGTACTGCTCGCCATGCGTTGTTATGCCGGACGACCAAGAAGTTAGATCGGCAAAGCAATTAGATGTGCCTCGCATGCAGACTGGCAGCGGAGTTTCTACTGCTGAACTGAGTGCATACCGACCCAGAAGAATACTATTTCGCCTTGAATGCAACTTGCTGCTGGATGCCCGCTCGCGCTGGCGGTCGACCATTGACAGGCTACTGGCGTATTCCAATGATATTGGAGCGAATCCTTTATGACAGCTTTCGAGCAATTACAAGTGATGCTTGCATCCTGTTCGGGTGCTGAAGCAGACCTTGACAGAGTATTGATCACTCCTGAACTGTCGACTAGGCCGCCGCGGCTGCCGGACTATAGGGCCGAAAACGAGGCATTGTCGGTGTTGGTTCAATGTCTTGCCGCTGCCCCGGCTCAGGTGCTTCAAAGAACTTGTGAGCTTGCCCTCGACTTGTGCGGAGCTCATTCAAGCGGAATCAGCATCGAGGAGGATTTCGAGGGCAAACGAGTTTTTCGCTGGCAGGCTCTAGCAGGCGAGATGGCGCCCTATCTGCAGCACATTATTCCCCGCGATTTTGCGCCGTGCGGCGTGACGGTTGACCTCGACGCCCCTCAACTTTTTGCACGGCCCGAACTCTACTACCCCTATGTCCGGGCAATCCAATCCACCGCTTCAGAGCTTCTGCTCATTCCTTTTAAAGTAGACGATAAGCCTGTCGGCACACTTTGGGTAATGAGCGGCACGGCGGAGCATCGGTTCGACCGGGAGGATACAAGGCTTCTCACGAGCCTCAGTCAGTTCGCCAGCGCCGCCTACAAGGCTCTCCTGACACAGAAAGAGCTCGAAGCGGAGATCATAGGGCATATGGC
>JANXLO010000252.1 GCA_025355115.1 Chthonomonadaceae bacterium | reverse complement strand
CGCCGGAGGAGTCGCATCTCGTCATAGATGCAAAGACAGGCAGCCTGATCCGTACTCAGTCTCTAATTCGCAATGTCGACTATCGCCAGTGGGACCCAGCAGCCAAAAAATACATCGTCCACAAGAACGTAAATATTCGCGACATGCGAGACCTTTCGCCTCGAGTTCCTCTGAAGCAAAACGAAGTGCTGCATGTCTTCCCTAACTGGCATGCCAACATCGCCGCCTACGGCTACCACTACTTCTTCACGTCTACGGGTCATCGGCGAAACGACCACGCCCCGCCAGGACTAAGCGGCCCCTCTCACTGCATTGGCCGAGTCAACATAGAGACGGGCAAAGTCGAATACCTTGAGGTGCCCGTGACTGTGCTGCGCACTCCGGGCAAACCTGAGGAGTTCGTATACGGGCAAGCCCAGACCACCAAAACGACCGACAACAAGGGTCGAGATGTCGGCCTCGAAGACCGCTCCCGCACGGACGGCTGGCAGGTGCCTGCTTTCTTCGGAAGCCCCATCGCGATCAACGGCAAAATATATCTCAGCACTATGTTGGGAATCACTTATGTCATCGATGGGCGTGCCAGGGTGCTCGACGAAAAGGCGCTGCTCTCAGTCAGTGATTTAGGCCCTTCCGGTGAGACCTGGAGTCTGAACTCGCTGAGCTATAGTGACGGCCGTCTCTACAATCGCAGCCTGAAGGAAGTCGTCTGCATAGGAAAGTAGATGGTTGCTCATACGCCCTCGTTGATTCTGCGCGTCGGGCACACGACGCTACAGTGGCGCTGGCGAGGGAAATGTGTGAACAAAGCACTGTGCCGTAGAGTCCATAGAAGGAGAATTAGAGAATGCGACAAGGGATGCGCTACGCTGGAATTGCGGCAGTTGCCGCTATCAGTTTGACTGCACTGGGCTGTCCGAAGGATGAAGCTGTACCGCCTACAGGAGGAGTGTCAGCTCCCGGCAAGCCTGCCGACGCGGGCAAGAGACTGAAGATCTCCTTTATAGTTAAGGGAACAGCGAACTCGTTTTGGAAGACGATGCAGGCTGGCGCGGAAGCGGCGGGCAAAGAGGACAATGTCGATGTCTTGTTCGACGGCCCGAATCCTGAGGGAGACATTCCGAACCAGATCAGTCTGGTCGAAACTCAGGTGACGAATAAGGTCGACGGCCTCGTGCTCGCGGCGACGGATGCGAACTCCCTCATCAAGCCCGTTCAGGAAGCGGTCAAAAAAGGCATTCCGGTCGTCATGGTCGACAGCGGCATCAACGACAAAGACACGCCCTCCTGCTACATCGCGACGGACAACGTGAAGGGCGGTGAGTTGGCCGCGGATAATCTTGCCAAGTCGATTGGCGAGAAGGGCAAAGTCGCGCTGCTCAGCATGCTCAAAGGCGCCGCCTCCTCGGATCAGCGTGACGAAGGTTTCCTGGCTGGCCTCAAGAAATATCCGAACATTACACTTGTCGCCACACAGTACACGCAGAACAAAGTCGAGACGGCCGTCGAGCAAACCAACAACATTCTGACCGCCAACCCTGATCTCGCCGGGATATTTTCCACCAGTGAGGCCAATGGGGTGGGGGCGGGGAACGCCCTGAAGCAGCGCAAACTAAACGCCAAAATCAAGCTGATCGCGTTCGACACTTCCAAAGAGGAGGTCGCCGATCTCGCGGACGGAACGATCCTCGCGCTCATGGTGCAGGATCCCTATCAAATGGGGTACAAAGGCGTGAAGACAGTCGAAAAGGCGATCAAGAAGGAGGCCATCGGGGAGAAAGTACTCGATAGCGGCCTGAAAATCGTCACAAAAGCGAATATGAACGACCCAGATATACTGAAGTTGCTGCCTCCCAAGTAAGGCAATCCTGCCGCTCGAGGCCGTTTTAGCGCAACAAGGCGGGGATGGCGTTGTCATAAACTCTATGTCAGCGTCATCCTATTTTTAGGGATTGAAGGAACGAAAACGTGGGTAATCAGACGACGAGAAAATTGCGGCGCGGCGCAGCAGCGGGCGTCCTTGGGAGCTTGGCGATGCTTGTGCTGGGTGGTTCTGTCGGACATGCCGCCGATGAGGCGAAGCCTGTCACACCGCAGCAGGCCGCCTTCTTTGAGAGCAAAATACGCCCGCTTCTCGTCGCAAGTTGCTTTCAGTGCCATGCCGGCGCGGAATCGCGCGGCGGTCTGAAACTCGACTCCGCGGAGGCCATTCGAAAAGGCAACGCGCACGGCCCCGCCCTCATTCCCGGCGATCCGGAGAAAAGCAATATTCTCAAAGTCGTTCACTACGACGGAGTGATAAAGATGCCGCCCGCAGGCAAGCTGCGTCCAGAGGAGATCGTCGCACTGACCGAGTGGATCAAGATGGGCGCCCCCTGGCCCGCAGCCACAGGCTCCGCTGGCCCGTCCAACCCCGGTCAGGCTCCAGACATGGTTATGTCACCGGCCCAGAAAAACTTCTGGTCGTTTCGGCCAATCGTCAAACCGGCGCTCTCAAAAGTGAAGAACTCCGCCTGGTGCATCTCACCGATCGACCGTTTTATCCTCGCCAAGTTGGAGGACAAGGGCATGAAGCCGGCTCCGCCTGCGGACCGCCGCACCCTCATTCGCCGCGCTTATTTCGATCTCGTGGGGTTGCCGCCTTCCCCGGAGGATGTAGAGGCCTTCGTTGCAGACAAAGCTCCGGACGCCTGGGCCAAGGTCGTCGATAAGCTCCTTGCCAATCCTCACTATGGCGAGCGGTGGGGCCGTCACTGGCTCGATCTCGTCCGATACTCCGACTCGAATGGCCTCGATGAGAACGTCGCCTTCGCCAACGCTTTCCGCTATCGAGACTATGTCGTGGCTGCCTATAACAAGGACATGCCCTACGACCATTTCCTGACAGAGCAGCTGGCAGGCGACCTGATGTCCGGTGATCCGTCCACTCTGAACGAGCGCATCACCGCTACCGGCTTCCTGACGTTGGGGGCGAAGGTGCTCGCCGAGCCCGACAAAGAGAAGATGGTTATGGACATTGTGGATGAGCAGATCGAGGTGACCAGCAAGGCCTTCATGGGCCTGACCGTCGCCTGCGCACGCTGCCACAACCACAAATTCGATCCAATCCCGACAAAGGACTACTACGCGCTCGCCGGTATCTTCAAAAGCACCAAGGCGATGGCGACGCTGAACACCGTCGCCATGTGGCAGGAGCGCCCGCTTGTCACTCAGCAGACGCCCGCGGAAATTGCGGATCACGAGCAAAAAGTCAAGGCAGCGGAGTCGGCCCGCAAAATAATAAAGGGCCAGGCTGATGCCGCGCTCCTGGCCGAATACAGGCGGGATGCCGACAGATATCTTCAAGCGGCCTGGGAGCTGTCTCAGCAGAGAGAGCTCGCCTCAGTCGCGGACACTCCTGCCGCCCCCGGCGATCCGCCGCGCATCGAAATTCAGGCGACCAAGTTTAATCGCGGCAATGTCTTCCGCGACACCGACAACTATGGGAAGGGAATCGGCGTCATTATTAACGTCGGCACTCCGGACACGGCCGAGTACGATGTCGATATTCCTACTGCAGGCGACTATCAGGTAGAACTGCGCTACGCCTCTGCCGAGAATCGTCCCGTGCATCTGTTGCTCAACGGCATCGTCATCAAGGAGAATGCCGCCGGCCAGAAGACGGGCAGCTTCTTCCCAGAAGGGCAGAAATGGGAAGTGGAAGGCGTCTTTGCCTTCCAACATGGCAAGAATGTGCTGAAGATTGAGCGACAGGACGCCATCCCCCACTTCAGTAGAATTCTAATCGTTCCCGCTCGCGTCCGGCCTGAAGGAGTTCCTCAGCGCACTGCCGATCAGATCGCGAAGCAACATGGGGTCAACGTGAATCTAGTGCGTCACTCACTTCGGTTCGTGACAGATGTGAAAAGCGATCCTTCGAAGCTTCAGCCCGCTGAACTGCAGGCCGCTGTCCGCAAATTCGCAGAGCGCGCCACGGTGCCGGATAAGCCTGAGGGAATCTATCCAGAAAATTTTAGGAGTCAACTTACTGTTGTTGAGAAGACTTTCAAAGCGCTGAAGGATCAGGAGACGAAGCCCGCTATGGCTATGGCCGTCGAAGAGGGCAAAGTCGAGAACTGTCGAGTCCATGTGCGCGGCGATACTCAGAGCCTCGGTGACTACGTCCCACGCCACTTCCTGACGGTGCTTGGTGGAGACAAGATTGTCGCGAAAGAGGGGCAGAGCGGTCGCCTGGAGCTGGCAAACTGGCTGACCAATCCCGGCAATCCCCTGACGTCCCGGGTGGAGGTCAACCGTATCTGGCAAGGTCATTTCGGAATTGGCCTCGTGAAGACGCCGGAGAACTTCGGACTGCTGGGATCGCTTCCGACGCATCCTGAGCTCCTCGACTGGATGGCCAAAACCTTCACCGAGCAGGGCTGGAGCATGAAAAAGATGCACCGCCTCATCATGCTGTCGAACACCTATAAAATGAGCTCTGTTGCCGATGCGAAGACTGCTTTGATCGGGGACAAGGCAGACACCGAGAATACTCTGCTCTGGAAAATGCCGCGTCGTCGCCTCGATGCGGAGCCGTTCCGAGATGCGATCTTGTCGGTAGCAGGGCAACTGGATCTGACGATGGGCGGCAGTCTGCTGACGACTGCGAACCACGACTACGTCACCAACGATCAGTCCAACAACTCCACTCAGTACAGCGCAAAGCGGCGCGGAATCTATCTGCCGATCATTCGCAGCGCTCTGTACGACATGTTCCAGGCGTTCGACTTCGGCGATCCCACAATGGTGAACGCGCATCGCTCCATCACCACCGTCGCGCCGCAGGCGCTCTATGTGATGAATAGCCCCTTCGTCCTCGAGCAGGCAAAGGCGTTCGCGGCGCAGCTTATGGGAATGAAGGCGCTCTCCGAAGCGGACAGAGTAAAGTTGGCTTACATGAAGGCATACAGCCGTCCTGCGACAGCGAGCGAGGCGCAGAAGTGCCAGAACTTCCTGTCGAAATATGCCGACAGCCTGACGTCGGGCGAGCCGGACGCAGCCAAACGCAGACAGAAAGCCTGGGAGAGCCTGACCCAGATCATTCTCGCATCCAACGAGTTCCTGTACGTAAACTGATTCAAGTGACTACAAGGCGGATACGCCTTGAAATATTATCGACTGTGAAGGCACAGCCGAGGCGTTATTGAGAGGAGAGCTGAACAGATGAGCAGACACTTCATACAGGCTTCGACGCGTCGCGAAATGCTGGCGCAGTGCAGCGCAGGGTTTGGGATGCTCGCCCTGGCGGGGCTTCTTAGCGAGGAGCAGGCCGCGGCGGCAGGCGTCTACAAAAATCCTCTCGCTCCACGGCCGCCCATGTTTCCTGCCAGAGCGAAGCGCGTGATCTACCTCTTCATGCACGGCGGCCCGTCGCAGGTCGACACCTTCGATCCCAAGCCGATGCTCACCCGCGACAGCGGCAAGCCGCTGCCCTTCGCCAAGCCTCGTGTGCAGTTCGCTCAGACTGGCAACCTGCTGAAGTCCCCCTGGGAGTTCAAGAAGTACGGCCAGAGCGGGCTTGAGGTGAGCGACCTGTTCCCCTATGTCGGCGCGATGGCGGACGACCTCTGCGTGATCCGATCCATGTACGGCAGCAACCCCGCTCACGGCGGCGCGCTGCTAGCCATGCACACCGGATCGGACACCTTCGTGCGCCCTAGCATGGGATCCTGGATCACCTATGGCCTCGGCACCGAAAACCAGAACCTGCCCGGCTTCGTCACCATCTGCCCGACGCTTGGGCATGGCGGCGTTCAAAACTGGTCGAGCGCGTTCCTTCCGGCATCCTACCAGGGCACCCCGATCGGCAACGCGAGCATCAAGGCAAAGGACGCTCAGATCAACTACATCAAGAATCCCGAGGTGGGCGCGGCGACGCAGCGGATGCAGATCGACATGCTCCAGTCGATGAATGCGGAGCAGCTGCATCATTTCGGGCATGATGCTCAACTTGAGGGGCGCATCGAGTCGTTCGAGCTGGCCTACCGCATGCAGACGGAGGCCCCGTCCCTGATGGACATCTCGGACGAGAGCAAGGCCACCCTCGATCTCTATGGAGTGAACGAGGATCACACGGACAACTTCGGACGGCAGTGCCTGCTCGCCCGCCGCTTCTCGGAGAAGGGCGTCCGGTTTGTCCAGGTGACGCACAGCTACAAGTGGGACCAGCACGGCGATTTGCGGAACGGGCACTCCAATAACGCTCACGAGGTGGACAAGCCCATCGCGGGACTATTGAAGGATCTGAAGGCGCGCGGGTTGCTGAAGGACACACTGGTACTCTGGGGCGGAGAGTTCGGTCGCACCCCCACCGCACAGGGCAACGACGGGCGCGATCACAACCCGCACGGCTTCAGCGTCTGGATGGCGGGCGGAGGAGTCAAGGGCGGCACGACCTACGGAGCCACCGACGACTACGGCTACTACGCGACCGAGAACAAGATGCACATCCACGACCTCCACGCCACGATGCTGCACCTGATGGGAATCGATCACAAAAAGCTGACCTATCGCTACGGAGGCCGAGACTACCGCCTCACGGACGTTGCCGGAGAAGTCGCGCACCCAATCATTGTCTAGCCCCAACTTTCGCTAATTCAGAAGAGAGTGTGCATGAAGGGCACGATCAAACGATCGATGCCCTTCATGTTCCGGAGAACATTCATGCGCTTTCTAATACTGCCCGCCTTTTTGGCTCTTAGTGGATTGGCTCTACCCGGCGTCAGCCAGACTCGTGACAAGGCGCCGGACTATGCGACGATCATGCGCGGACTGGAGGCGAATCCTGTTCAGCTTCATTCGGTATCCGCCGAATACGCCAGTGTCCAGACGGTCGCGCAATGGTATGCGACTCAGATCCAGGCCCCGCTGGACTATGGCCTGAAGACTGTGACCAACGTGGAGTGGGCCTTCAAAGGGCCTAAATACTTCGAGGCAACGACCGATACGAACGACCCTGCACAGCAGAACGCGCATCAGAAAGCAGAAGCCAGCGACCATCGGAAAACGACACGTATATTTGATGGGAGTCAGGAGCATCACATTGAAGCTGGTCCAACGACTGCGGGCGGCCGCTGCCAGTACGATGCCGTCACTCGCCCGCCTCATGTCAACTTCTTCTCGCCGCTTGACTGCGGTTACCTCATAGATGGGGAATGGCTCGCGACCGCGGTGAAGAAGGGGCATGGTGCACTGGCTGGCACGGAGATCGACCCACGCTTCGGGATGCTCTCCATAATAAGTTGCGTGGGCGTGGGCAATCGCGCAACGCGACTATGGATTGCTCCTAAGTTCAATTACATGGCGGTTCGCATTGAGTCGGTTGGCCCTCCGTTCAGCAAGGCGAATGCCCGCATTGTTGGAGTCAATAGATGCCTGAGCGCCGTGAAAGTGGATGGCATGTGGATGCCTACGGCTTGCTCGGTCGAGTATTTCAAGCGCTCGGGCGGAAGCGACTTGCTTGAGAACAAGACTGAATTCAAGGGAATTGTGTGCAAGGTGAACAAGGTCAAGGATAGCCGCTTCGATGCCACGATGCCCGCAGGCTCGATTCTATACGACGCGGACGCACGCAAACGCTACCGAATTGGCGCTCATGGAGAGAAGACTGCTGAGTAGTGAAGTTCGTGAACGCTATTCCGTTCAGATCTCATTTGACAGGATAAACGGTACTTCGCGGCCAATAGGCATACACACGATTTGCGGCTGGAGGGTTGGATGGAATATCGATCGCTGGGGCGGACGGGGGCGCAGGTCAGCGCTCTCTGTCTCGGGTGCATGAATTTTGGAGACACGAAGAGCGGGACCAGCGAAGGCGAATCCATCCGCATCATCCATCGAGCGATGGATGCGGGGATCAATTTTCTAGATACTGCCGACGTCTACGTGCGAGGGGTGAGCGAGGAGATAACCGGCAAAGCCCTTTCGGACGGCAAGCGCGACAGGGTTTTTCTCGCCACTAAATTCTTCAATCGCATGGATGACCAGGATCCCAATGCCTGGGGCAGTCACCGTTTCCATATCATGAAGTCGGTCGAGGACAGCCTGCGCCGCCTGAACACCGACCACATCGATCTATACCAGCTGCATCGCCCGAAAGCATCCATTCCCATAGACGAGACTCTTCGCGCTCTGGACGATCTGGTAACGCAAGGCAAAGTGCGCTATATTGGCACCAGCACGTTCGGAGCCTGGCAGCTTGTCGAGTCGCTCTGGGTCTCGAAGGAGATGGGTCTGAATCGCTTCGTCTGCGAGCAGCCGCCATACAACCTTCTGGACCGCCGCATCGAGAGAGAACTCCTTCCCTGCTGCCGCACCTATGGCTTCGGGGTTATTCCGTGGGCTCCGATAGCCGGTGGGCTACTCTCCGGCAAATACCGCGCAGGGCAGTCGCGGCCAGCTGGAGTACGCTACGAAAAAGGCGCATTCAACAACCGGGACAACGAGGCCGCACTGCTGAAGGTTGAGGATTATCTCACTTTCTGCGATCAGCGTGGGTGCTCGCCCGCTCATTTTGCCATGGCCTGGTGCGCTGCGCAGCCCGGCATCACCAGTCCTATCATCGGCCCCCGAACTATGGAGCAGCTGGAAGACTACCTGAAGTCACTTGAACTGAAGCCGACTGCAGAGGATTTTCAGCGCATCGATCAAATTTTCGAGCCGGGAACTCATGTCAGCAACTACTACTCCGCTGATTTTGGGCCGAACGCACGCTGGATTTGAGATTGGGGACTACAGTTTGGAAGCACAGGCAATAGAGGTAGAGACGCCGAAAGCGGGATCACGCGCGTGGATCGGCTACGTCGCGCCAATGGCGACTTTCACGATAATGACAACGTTAGAGAGGCAGTTTCAAGCGCACTATCTCTGGATGTACTCCGCGAAGGTAATCATCGTGACGGCCCTGCTTATCGCGGGAATGTCCGGCTGGAAGCGGGACATTCGGGCGAACGGAAGAATGCTCCTGATCGGCGCTGTCGTCGGTCTGGCTGCGTTCGTACTCTGGATCGTTCTTGACAGGATCACTCCGCCTCTAAAATTTTTAGGCACGCGCGTAGGCTACAACCCGTTTAAGGAGATCGCTGATCCGGCGACTCGGACCCTGTTTCTCTCGGTGCGTTTTTTGGGACTTGCTCTAATGGTTCCACTGATGGAGGAACTGTTCTGGCGGTCATTTCTGCTTCGGTGGATCACGGATCAAGAGTACGAGAAGTTGGCTGTGGGAACCTTCTCTTGGGGAGCCTTCGCCCTGGTTGCTGGTGCTTTCGGGTTTGCGCATCCAGAGTGGCTGGCAGGTATAGTGTTTGCCGTGTTGATGGCGTTGCTTTTGCGACGCACCCGCAGTCTTTTCTCATGCATTGTGGCGCACTCAGTCACCAACCTCGCTCTCGGCATATACGTGCTAGTCACCCACCACTGGCACTACTGGTAACGTGTACAGACTGTGTTCGATGTTCGCAAAATAGGCTGCGCTGCGCTCGACGATCTCACGCTCCTCTTCCACGATCTCCTCTGAGGCTGAACCGCGCTCCCACGCGCTGGAGTAGGAGACGTCATGCGGATGGCCTTTTTCCCAGAGCAGGCGGAGGGCGGGAAGCAGATGGCGATAGTGGTCGGGTGGATATTCGAGCCACCAGGTCGGCTCAAGAATTGGGACTGTCCGGGTCGCCTGAGCGGCTATCTCGATTGCAGGCAGTATAGAATGGCCATTTCCCCTTACCGCGTCAAAGATTGAGTGGAAATCTATGACTCCTTCGCCCGCGGCGCATCTCACCAGACGGTAGCCTTCAGGTGCAAAGTGCAGCGTGTAGTCCTTCAGGTGAAGGTGACGAACGAGCGGAGCTATTCGGCGCACGAACTCCACTGGATCTTCTCCGACCGCCAACGGATTGCCTGTGTCCAAAGTCACTCCAAACGCGCTACTCTCGCCGCTGCCAATGAAAAGCAGCCACAGGTCGCTGCTCGTCACATCCTGATGATTCTCGACCGCCAGAGTCAGCCCCAAATCCTCCGCAATAGGGAGCACTTCCTGAAGCCGCCCTATAAGCTCGCCCATATACGCTTTCCAGCCGCCGTCAATTCCGCGCCTGTCCCCGCACAGCACATGACTCAAGGTCGCGCGAATCGTTCGTGCGCCCGCTTGCGCTGCTCTCCGCAGATAGTACTGTAAGTGGGCTATGTCATGATTGAGGATAGAGCCGTAGTCTGCTATCAGCGCAAAGCCCGCTCGGCGCATCTCCTCCAGCATATCCTGCTCCACTCCGACTGTTCGGACGGCCTGTCCATCGAAGGATGGCACGACTGAGGAAATCGGAAATTCCAGGCCGGACAGCGCGAGGTTTTGCGCGGCGGCAAAGAGGTGTCGAAGAGATTCAGGATGTGGATTTGGTGTGCCGTCAAGCCCGGGAAGATACCCAAG
>JANXLO010000250.1 GCA_025355115.1 Chthonomonadaceae bacterium | reverse complement strand
CTTCGCTCTGAGTGCCCTTGAATTCGAACACTGTCTTGCCGCCGCGATCCACTTCGACGATGGCGCCGCCCGGATAATCGGGGCACTGCGAGACATCCAGCAGCAGATTGCCATTCGGCAGCATCCAGCCATCTCGAGTGGAGCGAGGATAAGTCCAGACCGTCTTCCCTGCGATATCAAGAATGAACGTCTCCGCCCCGGTGGCCAGCACTGCATGTCGGATCCCCATCGCCGACTCCTGCCGGGCGACCGGCGGCTCCTGCGCCATGACCGCGCCCGCCATTAAGGTTCCTAGTATCGCAAACTTCAGCCAATGTCGCATCTGTATCTCCTCTTGTCTCTTTCCTGTCCATTCTCGAAATGCGGACTGTTCTCCTGCCCGTCCACTGTAGAGGAAAGAGTTTCCGCCATCTGCGTCGGGGATAACGGGGTAGAATAGTGGCAAGCTACTTCAGGCATCGAGGAAGGCGGAGACAATGCAGGCGAGGATTTGGCGTGAGCTCGAGGGCGAGACCATCGACGGGAAGTATCACCTGCAACGGCTGATCGGAACAGGAAGCTTCGGAGCCGTCTTTCAGGCGGACGAAGTGGTGGCCGACAGGCTGATTCGTCAGGTCGCCATAAAGTTGATCGAGCCCTCCCTTGAGCATGCCGACGCGCAGTTCGCAGAGCTAATCGCCGCGTCGAACCTGGATCATCCAGCACTACTTCGGGGCATCACCACCGGGCAGTCGCGCATTCAGGATAAGCTTCTTCTCACGCTGGTCACGGAGTTGGCTCAGGGATCACTTGCAGACCGTCTGGAGGAGGAACACGGCCCCCTTGCCCCGACAGAGGTTCGCTCGATCGCCGCGCAGATCGCCGGAGCGCTCGACTATCTCCATTCACGCGCACGGCCGCTGATTCATCGCGACGTCAAGCCGGGGAACATTCTTCGCATCGGAGAGAACTGGAAACTGGGCGACTTCGGGCTGGTCCAGGCCGCTCCAGAGGCAGGCGATCCCCATGCTAACCATCAGGCAGGCACTCCCGCCTACGCCCCGCCGGAGAGCGGAGAAGGCGCACTCTCGACAGCGTGGGACATCTGGTCATATGGAGTCCTTCTCTACGAATGCCTGACTGGACGCCTGCCTTTCGAGGCTTCCACGCCGCAGCAGTACCGCGCTCTCACCGCAAGCCACGCAGTGGAGTTGCCTTCCGACTTGCCAGCCCCTTTCGATCTCATCCTTCGCGGTTGCCTACAGCGCAATCCCAGGCTCCGGTGGACTGCCGCGCAGGTGCTTGAAACTCTTAACACCAATGCTCCGCCTGCTATTGCACATCGCTCTGCCCTCTCCTCTGAACCGAATGAGCAGTTGAAGGCTGGTTCCGTTGGCGAGTCCGTTGGGCAGGAATTTCTTGTATCGCGTGAAGGCAAAGGAGACTTTCGTAGCATCGGGGAGGCGATTCGCTCTGCTGAGGCAGGCGCAAGGATTCGCGTGGATCCAGGCGAGTATCACGAGACGCTTCTGGTGGACAAGGACATCGAGATCATCGCAGTCGGAGAGCCTGGCGCTGTCGTAATCGATGTCAAGGGGGCCGCCTGCCTGATAATTAGAACCGGCAAAGCCGTCGTCCGTGGCCTCTCCCTGTACAGTCGCGGCGGGGCTGACGGCAGACGCCACAACTCCGTCGACATTCTTCAGGGAGAGCTGCTGATGGAGGACTGCGACATCCTCTGCTCCTCGCAGGCAGCGGTGTCGGTGCAGGGCGTAGGCGCCAGCCCGACTCTCCGCCGAGTGCGGATTCGCGACAGCAAGACAGGCGGCATCGTCTTCTTCGCCGGAGCCGCAGGCGTCCTCGAAGACTGCGAGATCAGCGGCAATTCCGGGCCAGGTGTCCTGCTCGGAGCCGCGGCGGACCCTGTGCTGCGGGACTGCGTCATTCATGAGGGGCGTGATGCGGGGGTTGTCATTGGGGAGGGCGGGAAGGGCAGCTTCGAGAACTGCAACATCCACTCCCACGCGGGGCCGAACGTGCAGTTGAGCGACGGCGCTGCCCCGCTTTTCAGTGGATGCTGCATTCACCATGGACAGCAGGCGGGCCTGCTTATTCGCAGCGGAGCGCAGGGTCTGTTCGAGGAGTGTGACATCTATGCCAATGTCCTGACGGGCGTCACGGTGGCGCAGTCGGCCAACCCGATCTTTCGGCGCTGCCTCGTCCGTGACGGACACTCGAACGGCCTCACAGTCGCCGATGGAGGCCAGGGACTGTTCGAGGACTGCACGCTATCAGGCAACGCTTTCGCGGGCATAAAGGTCACCAAGGGCGGCAATTCTGCGCTGACACGCTGCATTATCTCTGGCGGCAGGCGCGCCGGCATCGTGGTGCATGCCCACGGACGGGCCGCGCTGACGGACTGCGATCTCCATTCCAATGCGCAGGCGAACGCGCAGGTGGAGGCGCACGGAACTCTCGTGCTGCGCGGCTGCAAGATTCATGACGCCGGTGAAGCAGGGGTCTTGTTCGCCGGAGACGGCAGAATGGAGGGGTGCGACGTCTATGGCAATGCGCAGGCGGGAGTGGATGTTCCCGCGGGCGGAACCCCTGTCCTGCGACGTTGCCGCCTTCATCATGGCCACTATCCTGGCCTGCTCGTCCATGGAGGCGGAGCGGTACTGGAGCATTGCGAGCTCTTCGCGAACGCCATGCCCAATGCCGCAGTCGGCGAGAGCGGGCGGATCGACATGCGCCACTGTCGCCTTTACGACGGGAGGCAGTACGGCCTGCTGCTATGGGCTGGCGGCACGGGCCGCATCGAGGATTGCGAATTGACCGGGAACACTCTTGGAGGCGTTCGCCTGACTCAGGCCGTAAGTCCGAGCTTTCAGGACTGCCAGTTAGTGCGCAACGGAGGTTTTGGCCTACAGGCCGCTCAGGCTTCGGAGGCCGAGTTCGTGCGCTGCGACTTCCGCGAGAACCTGCTCGGCCCCGTTCACCTCGATCCGCAGAGTCACATCCACGTCACCGAGTCGCTCGTCTAACGATCCCATCTCCCGCAGTGGCGGCGGAAGCCAAATGATAGGCAAGGTATTGAAGGAAGCGACTGCCTCAACCGATCTAAGTTCGGAGAGGCGGCCAAAACGGACAAAAGGAAGGGGCAGTTTTCGTATTGAAAGCTGCCCCCCTCTCCGCATCTATTGTGCCGTCAGGAGTCTATCGGCGCACGGAAGAGCCCTGCTTTGAGCCTGGTGAAAGGCTTATCAGGTCCTCGAGGATGTGCTCACTCTCCGTTAATGTGGCGTCGATGACGGGCAGTCCCTCAGTGTCGGGAGTGAGCGTCGGGTCTTCGCCGTTGCGCACGACCTTCTTGATTTCTGCTTTCGGATCGACGGGCGCGGGGAGGCCGGGCATATCCGCCGCCGTGAGCGTGATCAGGTAGACTTTATCCTTGGAGGGCGCACGCGCCAGCAGCTCAGCCTTGCGTTTTTTCAGGCGCGCTTCAGCGTCCTGCTTCTCCTTAGTTCGCTGCTGCTCGTTCAGCGAGAAAGTCTTCTCTGACATCGTTTTCTTAAGACGGACGATCTCACTCTTAAGGAATGTGAAGTCCGGATCGGTGGCCAGGCGAGCATCCGAGCGGCGCTTCAACTCCGCAAGGTAAGGCTGCACCATATTCAGCTTATCGAACGAGGAGCTTGTGACCGTATCCCAGGGCATCGCATTGTCGAGGGATTTCTCTCCTATGTCCAGGTAGTCGGTCAAGGACGGCAAAACGATGTCGGACGGAACGCCGCGCAGCTGAGTGGAGGCCCCGCTGGCCCGGTAGAACTTCTGGATCGTCAGCTTCAGCGCGCCGGGATCTCCCTTCAGCGCGATGCCGTTCCTCGACATGATATCGCCGAGCGGAGCAACCGTCTGAACACTGCCTTTGCCGAACGTCGCACTGTCGCCGACAATGATCGCCCGCCCGTAGTCCTGCAACGCACCCGCGAGAATCTCGGAGGCGGAGGCGCTCATTCTGCTGATCAAAACGATCAAGGGGCCATTGTAGAGAATGCCGGCCTCATGGCTGTCGTCGACATGGATGGTGCCATCGGAGTCTTTAACCTGCACTACAGGGCCTGCC
>JANXLO010000239.1 GCA_025355115.1 Chthonomonadaceae bacterium | reverse complement strand
GCCGCCAAAAACGAGCTCGATTCCGCGGCGAGGGATTCCGGCAAACGAATTGTTCTGCTCTCCGATGGCAACGAGAACGCCGGTCACGCGCTTTCGGAAGTGCCGAACCTGGCGGCGGGCCATATTGTTCTCGACACCATCACGCTGCCCGTCACTCTCAAGAGAGAGACCCTCATTGAGAAGATGGCGCTGCCGAGCCGCGTCAAGATCGGTGAGCCGTTTCCCGTCCGGGTCGTCGTGAACAGCCTGACGCTTCAGACCGCGACCGTCTCGCTGACGCGGGACGGCAAGCCGACTGGCGAGACCAAGCGTGTCGATCTGCATCCCGGCAAGAATGTCGTCGTCTTCGAGCAGAGCATCGACAAAGTCGGGTTTTTCCGCTACAACGCCACCCTAGAGGCCCCTGACGACACCATCTCCGAAAACAACCGCGGAGAGGGCTTCGTATGGGTGCGCGGCAAGCCGACCGTCCTCTATGTCGCCGACAGCCCTGCCCTCACTGGCTTCCTGCGCGCAGCCCTCAAGGATCAGAGCATAGAAGTGCAGTATGCCTCCCCCTCTGCTCTGCCCTCCAACGTCGCCGACCTCCAGCGCTACGACAGCATCTTCCTCAGCAACGTCCTCGGCAGCGACCTGTCGCAGAACCAGATGCTGGCTCTTCAGGTCTCTTGCCGCGACTTCGGCATCGGGTTCGGAATGGTGGGCGGGCCACAAAGCTTCGGCGCAGGCTACTACCGGGGAACGCCGATAGAGGAGACACTGCCCATCACGATGGATGTGAAGAAGCAGAAGCGCATCCCATCGGTGGCGGTTGCGCTCGTCATCGAGGACCTCGAAATTCCGACCACGATCAACATGTCGAAGGAGGCTGCGAAGGCCACCATCGACAACCTCGAGCCGATAGATCAGGTGGGGGTGCTGGACTGCGCGGGCTACGGGGGCATGGGATTCGGGGGCGGCGGCAACTCACCGAGCGGCACATGGCGCATCCAGATGCAGCACGCGGAGGATCGGGAAGCCATCAAAAGCGCGATGGACAACCTGTCCAACATGGGCGATCCACCGAGCTATGACCCTTTCCTGCTGGAAGCGGCGCGTGTGCTGAACAACACGGACGCCAAGGTCAAGCACATCATCTTCATGGGCGACGGCGATGCGATCTACGAGGCCAATCAGGGCGCGGTCGCGGCGAACATGAGGAAAATTCGCGACATGGGGATCACTGTCTCCACCATAGTCACCGGGGCGGACAACCCGGAGAGCATCAAGTTCATGGCGACGATGGCCTATGTTGGCGGGGGGCAGTCGTACGTCGCCGAGAAGCCGCAGGACCTGCCGCGCCTCCTGCTGAAGGATCAGCAGACGATCAGCCAGCCGCCGATCATCGAGGAGCCGTTTCAAGCAGTTCCCGTGGAAGGCGACGAGGTGTTCAAAGGCATTGATTGGGGCTCCGCCCCGCCCCTGCTAGGCTACAACATCAGCAACCTGAAAGCCACTGCAGAGCTCTCGCTGATCTCGCACCGCAAGGATCCGATCTTCGCAGGCTGGCGCTATGGCCTGGGCCGCTCCGTCGCGTTTATGTCGGACGACCGGGCGAAATGGGCCGCGCCCTGGATCAACTGGGCGGGCTACTCGAAATTCTGGGCGCAGGCGGTGCGCTGGACGCTGCGCCCGTTCGCTCCGGGCGACTACAATACTCAGGTCGTTATGGATGGCGGGCGCGGGCATATCAGCGTGGACGCGATCGATCCCGACGGCCACTTCGTCAACAAGCTTAACTTCACGGCTCATGTCGCGCAGCCAACGGGCGGCGGATTGAAAGCCCCGCCAACGCTCGAGGAGGCGCTGCATCAGACCGGGCCCGGCCACTATGAAGGCTGGTTTGACGCGCCGCGCATCGGCACCTATCTCGCCAACATCACGCAGAAAAAGACCGATGGCACCGCGGACTCCTCCACCGTCGTCGGCCTCTCGACCGCCTACTCCCCGGAGTACAAGGACACGCAGTCCAACCGCTATCTGATGACGCAGTTGGCGTCGGCGAGCAGCGGGCGAACGGAGCCGACACCCGGCACAGTCTTCGGCGGCGAGCGCCCGACCGTCTACTCCGCCGCCGACATGATTCCCCTGTTCTTGCTGCTCTCGATGCTGCTTCTGCCCTTCGATATCGCCGTTCGCCGACTGGCAGTGGATAAAACAGACTTCCAACGCGCCGCCGCATGGCTGCGCGGGCGCGTCGCGAGGAAACTTCCGCAACGCGGCGCCACTCCTGAGTTGGGACGCCTGCTCGACCGCAAGGGCGCAGTGGTCGCAGAGCGCGAGGAGGGCCTTGCCGCGATCTACCAACCAGCCCCTTTGCCCACGCCTCCCCCGCTCTACAATGGCGCGAACGGCGCCCCTCAGCCCCGACCCGTTGCCTCTTCCTCGGCACGCCCAGAGCAGAACGCTACCATGTCGACAGCCGTTCCTTCCCGCACCCTGCGACCGGAGGGCCTCGAGGATGCGCCTCCACCGCAGGCAACCGAAAAAGTTGCCCCTCCCGTAAAAGTCCCGGAGTTCGCTCCCGAAGAGGCAGGAATGTCCCGGTTAATGGCAGCAAAACTTCGCGCCCGCCAAGAGCAGGACAAAGAGAAGGACGGCAGCTAGCAACACTCTTCCTTCGTTAGGGACTTGGAGTTATGTTTGAGGAATGTTGGGAGTTTTGGCGGAGTTCATTCCGCCGAAACTCATTTCACGCCCGGACACTCCTTCCGCACATGTAGGATTTTGCCCGCATTTTTGCAGTTCAGTCGCATAGGTAGCTGAGCAGGTTGCGGCGTTTGGCTGCGTACTTCAGTTTGCGGAGCGCGAGAACTTCTATCTGACGAATACGCTCGCGGGACAGGTGCAGTCGCTCACCGATTTCGGCCAGGACTTCAGTGGAATCCTCCTCGAAGCCCAGCCGCATTCGCATGACCTCTTGTTCGCGTGGGGTAAGTATAGTCAGGAGTTCGCGAAGGGCCTCGCGTCGCTCCGAGCTCAGGACGGCCTGCTGTGGGTTCTCTGCGGAGGCGTCGTTGATGAGTGCCGAGAGCGGCGTGTTTTCCTCATTGCCCACCAGCATGTCCAGTGATACGGGGTCTTGCCCTGCCTGGAGCAGAGCGGCGACTTTGCGGGGGGAAATTCCCAGGTGCTGAGCCAACTCCTCGGAGGAGGGCTCGACGCCCCGCTCTCTGAATAGGAGTTCGCGCAGCTTTTCAAGCTTGCGAATCGCCTCGGAGATATGAGACGGAATGCGAATCGCTTTAGATTTATTGTCGATCGCGCGGCTGATGGCCTGCCGAATCCAATGAGTCGCGTAGGTGCTGAACCGGAAGCCACGAGACGGATCGAACCGCTCGGTCGCGGTCATGAGTCCAATGGCTCCCTCCTGAACGAGGTCTTCGAAGGGGATGAAGGCGCTGTGGTAATTCTTTGCGATGTTGATGACCAGACGCATGTTGGCCTCGATAAGGCGATCCTTGGCCCGCTGATCGCCGCACTGCATTCGGCGCGACAGGTCCTGCTCTTCCTCGAGCGAGAGCAGGCGCTGCCTCGTCAGATGCGGCAGATAAGAGTGGGCTTCGGCTCCAGTGTGGCCGTAGCCGTCATCCTCGGGTTCGCTTCCACCCGTCGGAGATCCTGAGGAGTTCGGTGTCTGAATCATGCGTGGCACTCCTTACACGATTCCCCGTGGAGCAATTGGCCATATCAGTTGATGGCTCCGCGGTCTCGCGCTTGTCCCACTCTGAGTCCTGAGAAACGCTCCTGGCCTGCTATAGGTCGATGAGCGGCCAGAAAGAGCAAGCGCGCCCATCGCGCTCTGCCCCATCACAGAAGATTGGAGTCTTTCGGGAGAAAGGAATCCTCGAGTCCCTTCCGAAAGTTCTCGCTATATCTATTTAGACGCACCAGACATGAACAGTGGCTCTTTCCCGCCTGTGCATCAGTCTGCACCAAGGGTGTGAAGTGCATCACAGCCTGGATCGAACTGGCGGATCGTCGTCATTTCCACATCGGTGAACGCCGCTAGAAAAGAGGAGCCGAATGAGTTCCGAAACGCCCCCGCCCTGTCCAGGATTGTCGCCTTCAGTATTTCTTCAAGACATTGCAACGATGCATATCGGTTTAGACGATCCGACGGCGAGAAATGTTTTCCCGCTTTCAACCAGCGAGTTGACACCTGATTCCGAGCTGGTCCGCGAAGCCCGGATAGCGGAAGCTTTGCGTCGATTCGCAGTTATAGCCGCAGGCATGCTCTCCCGCATTTCGGTTCAGGCAACGGTGCATTGTGAGAATAACTTTGTCTACATCGGGACAGATCAGGGACTTTTTCGCGACGATGGAACTGAAATCCTGCCAGTTTCAGAACGGAGCAGCGACGCAAATGTGCCCGATGAACGGCAGAGTTCCGACGTTCGCGCGATGGCCGTCGATCACAATGGCGTGCTTTGGGTGGGGACGGCGAAGGGGCTGAACTGCCTGATTGGAAGCTCCTGGCTATCCCTCTCCGGCGCGGACGGCCTGCCTCTCTGCGACACAACGCATCTTGCCATAGCTGCCGAAGGCTCGATCTGGATCGGGACGCCGCAAGGGGCCGTTCTGCTGCGAATGGGGAAATGGCGATATTACGCCGGTTGCCGCTGGCTCCCTGATGACTTTGTGACGGGGCTGAGCGTCGAGCCCAATGGCGACTGCTGGGTGCGCACCGCGACAGGCGCCTCGCACATTCAATTTATCGAGATGACTCTGCCGCGCAAGGCGGAGCACCACGAATCGATTACGGCTGCCCGGCATAATCGTGATGGCTTCGTGACAGACTGCCGCCTGACTATCCCCGGAGACCTGGAAACTTCCCTGCCGGAAGCCAGCGACAACGACGGACTTTGGACGAGCCTCTACGTCTGCGCGGAGAGCTTTCGCTTTGCCACGACGCGTGAAGAGGCGGCCCGGGATTTGGCGCGTCTCAGCCTCCGCGCTATTCTGTCACTGGTTCACGTCACCGGCATCCCAGGCTTTCCCGCACGGGCAATCGTTCGGGCGGGCGAGAGAGTGAAGCAGTCCGACCCTGGCCCTAACTGGCATCCGTCGCCTGTGCAGCCCGGCGTTCACTATAAGGCGGACACCTCCTCCGACGAGATAGCAGGTCACTATCTGGCCTGGTATGTCTATAGTGCGCTTGTGGCCAGCCCGGCGGAGCGGATCGCGATAGCCGAAGTATGCCGAGCCGTCACAGACCACATACTGGAGAATGACTACACGTTGGTCGGCCCGACGGGCAAGCGCACGACGTGGGGCGTCTGGTCGCCAGAAGTCCTGAACGGCGATCCTGACTGGAGCGCGGAGCGCGGACTAAACTCACTGGAGATCCTCTCGCATCTCAAAGTCGCCGTGCATCTCTGCGGCGATGCCCGCTTCGCAGAGGCATATCGCACGCTTATCGTTCGGCACGGCTACGCACTCAACACCGTCCGTCAGAAAGTGCTGCCGCCGGAGGGCGAGATCAATCACTCCGACGATGAGCTTGCCGCCTGCGCCTACTATCCGCTGCTGATGCTGGAGGCCGATCCCGCGCTCCGTAGCCTCTATCTGCTCAGCCTCGAACGCACACAGGCGATTCTGCGGCCTGAGGGCTCTGCCCTCTACAATTTTCTCTATGCCGCCCTCGCAGGGCGAGCCTGCGACACCCATGCCTCCCTACAATGGCTGCGCGACTCCCCCTATGATCTGCGCCACTGGAGCGTCACGAACAGCCATCGCGCAGACATCGCAATTGACCCGCTTCCCGGTCGCTTTGGCGAGGTGCAGTCGCTGCACCCTCTCCCTCCAAACGAGCGGACGGTCGCCAAATGGAACCACAACCCCTACGCCCTCGATGGAGGCGATGAAGGCAAAGGCGAGGAGGACGGGACGTTCTGGCTGCTCCCCTACTGGCTGGCCAGCTATCACGGACTGATTGGCTCGGAGGACAGTATTTAGTCTGTTGCTATAGAATTGAAGGGCAACGACGATAAGGCTTAAAGTGACATAGCCCGCGAAAGCGGGCTATGCATCTGCGCATTCGAGTGCGACACTAACTTCCAAACTCAGCCTTTGACGGCGGCAAAACGCTCGGCGACTTTGTCCCAGTTGACGACGGCCCACCAGGCGGCCAGGTAGTCAGCGCGCTTGTTCTGATACTTCAGGTAGTAGGCGTGCTCCCACACGTCCACGCCGAGAAGAGGAGTTTTGCCGATCGAGAGCGGGCTGTCCTGATTGGGAGTGCTGACCACAGAGAGCGCGCCCATGTTGTCGGCGACAAGCCACGACCAGCCGCTGCCGAACCGCTTCGTTCCGGCTTCGTTTATCGCTTTCTTGAGGGATTCGAAATCGCCGAATGTCGCGTTAATGGTCTCGGCGAGCGCGCCGGTGGGAACGTTGCTGCCGCCGGGAGTCATGATCTCCCAAAACATCGTATGGTTGGCATGACCGCCGCCGTTGTTGCGAATCGCCATTCGGGTCGCGTCGGGCACAGGCAGGGTGTCGAGATTGATGAGAATCACTTCGATACTCTGCTCGGTGATCGCCGGGAACTCTTTGAGGGCGGCGTTGAGATTGGTGACATAGGTCGCATGGTGCTTGTCGTGATGAATCTGCATCGTCAGAGTATCGATCGTCGGCTCCAGAGAGGCATAGTCGTAGGGCAGCGGGGGGGTCGTGAATTCGGGCATGATCAAGGCTCCTTGAAGGGATCGTTCGCAGGCTTCAGGCCCGTCGAGCGGGGCGTCCGAGGCACGGACTGGGTCGCATGCCTCTCTCCCTGTTAGTTACTTCGCGGCTGACGCGATTCCCTGCCGAACCGAGCAGGAGATTCGAGCGAACCAGCGGCATTCTCTATTACGAGCAGAGAAGGCGGATAGTGCGTGATGGCCGACTCTTGTTCGAGGTAAACTCACAGTAGTGCAGCGGCAAAAAGAGGCTGAACGGTCAGCAAGGGAGAGCAGTTGTCCAAGGAGAGCATAGTCGCGGGGGATTTTGGTCTGGTCTGGCAGGCGGCGGAGCGGTGGGTTGCGCCGGGAATATCGACGGCAATCCGGGCAGGGCTATCGGGCAAAGTGGCCCGACGTTCAGGCGTCGTTCTTATCGCGAGCGATCTGATTTACCTCCTCATGCCAGGCCTTGCCGCGCTCGGCGTCGAGGCGAAACTGCATCCGTTTCAGGGGAATGCTAACCATCTGATCTCGGCGGCTGATGAGGAAACGGAGGTCTGCCTGCTCGCATTCGACGGCGCCCTGGAGCTTCTGCCGCCTGAGGAGATCGACGATGCAACCCCCCCGCCCGAAAACTCCGACCCGATCATCCTATCCCACGCGCGGCTGATAAAAGCAGATGATGGGCGCACATACTGGCATGATGGCGCGGGCCAGATGACATCCGACCTGCCGGAGATTTTTCGTGGTCATTTCGGCTACGCACTCACTCTAGACCGAGCCAACGTGAAAACTTCCCCTCGCTCCATCATCGCCCAGGAAGCACTCTGCCGCTGGCTGGAGCACAGCGCCGCTTACCCCGAGCGTGCCCAACGCGAAGCCGAAATCTCCGATGACTCCTCTTTATTGGCGGCTGCTTTCCTCCAAGAAACGATCAAAAACCGGCGAGATTTCGCCTCCAATCGACTGCGCTATGCCGCTCAATACTTCGAGGCGGGCCAGGCGATCCGTGCCTACGACTGGCTGCGGCAGGCTGTCCTCGCAAAATGGAGCCTGCCCGCAGTCGCGGATGCACTACTTACACCTTCTTCACAGCACCTCTCCGAGTCTGTGTTGCGCGAGCTGGTCTATCTTGCCCGCGCAGGAACTTCCACCCTCAAAATACTTGCCGCACGACGCCTGACGCATGAGCATCATCCTGACGTCCTGAAAACTCTCCACCAACTGCGCTTCGATCAGCATCCCTGGGTCCGTGCCGCCGCCCGCCCACTCACATAATGAGAGGTTAAAGCACTGCCTGGCACCACACCCGCTATCGCAGGGTATAGCACGAACGCCGTGGGCATCGCCGTCTGTCGCCTCGGCGACCCTTGCCCGCGCTGAATCGATACGCCGCTCCCACATCTGCACCGTCCCCTCGCACAGATAGTCCACGCCTTTTCATCGGAAGAGGCGGGGATTTTTCGTCCGCTCCAGCGCGTTCCCAGAAGTGTGATGGAGAGCACATTCCGGCGTGATGCACGTCACTCTCCCCTGCTATCATAGGGTTACACTACATTTGCAACTAAATTCACCCGCTTCGCCCCAGAGGTTTCTTCTCATCAGGCTGACCAGCGGGGATTTCGAGTACGGATACTTCAAAGTAATGACTTCCGAAATCGATGCACTTAAATATGATCTGAACTCCGTCAGGGTGCAGATGAACCGCGCCAGCCGTCGCGCCCGTGTACTCGGCACCAGCGTGAGTGCCCAGTATGGCCACAATCCCTAGCCAGCAGTGCTCTCCCACCCGACTGGCCGGAACTTGTCGGCTGGGAGAGCGACCTATCCCGAACTACCCGGAACGGAGGTACAATATTATCTGGAACGCAACGCTCGGGGTCACGCCCTTTCTGTTCGGAAGTCGGCTGGTGCGAGCGCTGGATTTTCGATTTGATTTTGCGAGTGCGAGTGCGGATTGCTGGAAGGAGAGTATGGGGATGTTCTGCCCGAAATGCGCTCAGTGGAATGCGGGAAGCGCACCGGAATGCACCGCATGCGGCGCATCGCTGCTGCCGGAAAACACAGCCGTCGCGCCTGTTCCACCACAGCACACATTTCCCGCTCCGACCGTCCCTGCTATGTCGCAGCCTCCGACTATCCCGCCTATGCAGGGCCCCACGCCTCACGTCTGGGGACAGATGTCACAGCCGACTCCCAGCCCCGCGCTGTCCGGCTATCCGAGCTATCAGGTAGCGGAGCAACCCTATCTTGGCTCCGGCCCTGTGGCTTCTCATGGCCCGCAGTATCCGGCTCAGCCCTATCCCAACTATCCGCAGTACCAGCCGCCTCATCCAAACAACGCTCCATACGCCTCTCCTTCCAATGCTCCTCCCGCCTATCCCACATACTCTCCGTTGCCGCCAAGCTCTCCCTATGGCGGCTCTCCGCCCGCTTATGGGGCAGGCGGAGGCCAGCAGGGATATGGGCAGATGCCGCCCGCTTACGGCGGCGGCTACCCCGGACAGGCAGCGTATGCCCCGAATCAGTGCAAGGTATGCGGCAATATGCTGGCCTATAGTGTCCTCACCTGCCCGTTCTGCACTGTCCCCCTGGGAATGATTGCCAATCCCTACGACCCGACGGTCACCACCTATCTCGACGCACGTGCCCTGAATGCGCCGGGGACAAGTCCAGTCTTCGCCGCCCCAGGCGCCTATGCCGGGCGAGGAGCGGACCCTCTGACTGGCGTCCCCGAGGAGGTTCGAAAAGGCTGGAACTGGGCCGCGGCGCTCAACTCCACTCTCTGGGCGTTCACCCATCGCGCCCCCGGCTGGGGCCTGCTAGGAGCTATCGGCCTTTTCTGCTGGCTCGTGCTCATACTTGGTATGTCCACTATGTCCTCTTCCGACCTGCGTGGCGGCAATGCCGACGATCAGGCGGCAAGCCTTATCGTCGGGCTGATCTTCATCGGAAGCTTCGCTCTGCTCTGGGTGATCAAGACGCTCTACCTGGGGATGAAGGGCAACGTCATCGCCTGGCGCAGCGGCCGCTACACAACCGTCTCGCAGCTGAAATTTGTGCAGCGTCAGTGGACAAAGTGGAGCCTTGTCGTATTCATAACCGCATCCGCAGTGCTTTTCACGGCCACTTACATCGCCGGGAAGCACTGAGGTGACCGAAGAGACGAAATTTGCCCGACGCGGTGCATCGGTGCCGTTCGGAAAGGAATACCTGACAATGAAGATCTCGGAGCGAGCGCGCAACGCCGCCCCCTCGCCCACCATGGGCATCACGGCGAAAGCCAAAGCGCTTCAGGCGCAGGGCATCGATGTGGTCAACTTCGGCGCGGGCGAGCCGGATTTCGACACGCCCGCTCACATCAAGCAGGCCGCCAAGGACGCCCTCGATGCAGGCTACACAAAATACACGCCAAGCAGCGGATCCGATGAGCTGCGAGACGCGATCACCGCCAAACTGTTGCGCGACAACGGCCTGCGCTACGAGCGGAAAAATGTGATCGTCTCGTTGGGCGCGAAGCATTCGCTCTACAACATTTTTCAGGCGCTGCTCGATCCCGGCGATGAGGTTCTCATTCCCGTGCCCTATTGGGTCTCCTACCCCGAGCAGGTGAAGCTGGCGGACGGCGTTCCCGTCTTCGTCCCCACCCTACCGGAAAACGACTTCATGCCGACTCGCGATGCAGTGCGGGCCGCCATCACCCCGCGCACCAAAGCGCTCATCCTCAACTCGCCATCTAATCCGACAGGCGGAGTCGCCACTCGGCGGATGGTCAAGGAGCTGGCCTCCCTCGTCATTCAGCAGGATCTGACGCTCGTCAGCGACGAAATCTATGAAAAGCTGCTCTACGACGGCCGCGAGCATCTCAGCCCCGCCTCGCTGGGCGATGAGATATTCCAGCGCACCCTCACCGTGAACGGCTGCTCGAAGGCCTATTCTATGACCGGATGGCGCATCGGCTACACGGCCTCCGCCAACGCCGACCTCATCGCCGCGATGGGCCGATTGCAGGATCAGTCCACCTCAAACCCGGTCTCCATCGCGCAGAAAGCCGCTGTCGCCGCCCTCAACGGCCCCACGGAGCCGGTCGAGGAGATGCGGAAAGCCTTTGAGGAGCGCCGCAATCTTATCGTTGACAAACTGAACGCTATCCCGGGCGTCAGTTGCCGGCTCCCGGGCGGCGCTTTCTACGCTTTTCCGGACATCTCGGAACTTATCGGCAAGCGCGCAGGAGGGCATGAGATCACCGGCTCCGACGCCTTCTCCACCTATTTGCTGGAAACCGCCAACGTCGCCGTCATTCCTGGCTCCGGCTTCGGCGCAGACCACTACGTACGCCTCTCCTATGCCGTCTCCTCGGAGAACATAGCGAAAGGCGTGGAGCGCATGGACGCGGCCGTGCGCCGACTGGAATAGTGTCCGCCAAGGAGACCGAAATTCTCGAAAATAGCAGCGAAGAGGCCGCGCTGACAAAGCTTCAAGCCCTACTTGGCGTGCAGTTTCGGGACCTGGCACTGCTGAAGCGAGCTCTCACTCATCGCTCCGCTGCCGCCAAAAACCACTTCGAGAGCAACGAGCGGCTGGAGTTTCTAGGCGACTCGGTGTTGGGCCTCGTGGTGTGCGAGACTCTGTTTCGGCTCTACCCGCAGCACAGCGAGGGCGATCTGGCGAAGTCGAAAGCCTACGTCGTGAGCGAGACGGCACTGGCGGAGGCGGCGAAGCGGATCGGCCTGGAGGAGTTCCTCGTGATGAGCGTGAGCGAGGCCGCTTCGGGCGGCCGACGACGACGTTCCATACTCGCTGACGCCTTCGAGGCGATCATCGCGGCCGTCTATCTGGATCGAGGCATCGTGGCGGCGCGGCGCGTCGTTCGCAATGCTCTCCTGGAGACCCTCCATGCCGTCGTCATTGATACCCATCGGCATGACTTCAAATCCGCGCTTCAGGAGCGGACTCAGGCCGCGCTACGCCAGGCCCCTCTCTACCTGATCGCCAACGAAGAGGGGCAGGAGCACGACAAGACTTTCCTCGCCGAAGCCGTCCTGGGCGAGGTCATCATCGGAACCGGCTCTGGGAAGAGCAAGAAGGAGGCGGAGCAGGCCGCCGCCCTGGACGCCCTGAACAACCTTCCCCGCTTCCTGCCCGCAATGTCCGACGAGAGAGCGGAAATAACGATTGACGACACAAGCGATGCTATGGGAGATTTTCGCGCATGAACGAGGAGCAAGGGCCGGTAGCCGACATCGGGGTGTTCGGGGGCAGCGGCTTCTACTCCCTGCTGGAGAAGGTGCAGGAGATTAAGGTCGAGACCCCGTACGGCCCGCCGAGCGATAGCCTGTTTCTGGCGGACTACGCAGGACGGCGAGTGGCGTTTCTGCCCCGGCACGGTCGGCACCACACCATTCCTCCGCACGCCATCAACTATCGCGCCAACGTCTGGGCGATGAAGAGCCTCGGCGTCCGCTACCTGCTCAGCCCATGCGCAGTAGGAAGCCTGCAGTCGGCGCTCGAGCCGGAGCATTTCGTCGTCTGCGATCAGTACGTGGATCGCACGAACGGGCGGCGAGATACGTTCTACGACGGCCCGGAAGTCCATCACGTCAGCAGCGCCGATCCCTACTGCCTGCTCCTGCGAAGGCTGGCGATCGAGGTTATCCGAGAACAGAATATCCTCGTGCACGAATCAGGAACCCTTGTAGTGATTCAGGGGCCGCGCTTCTCCACCAAGGCCGAAAGCAGATGGTTCACGCAGATGGGCTGGTCGGCAGTCGGCATGACCGCTTATCCTGAAGCCCATCTCGCGTTGGAGCAGGAGATAGCCGTCGTCAACATCTCTCTCATCACCGACTACGACTCGGGGCTTGTAGCCGCAGGGGAGGCCTCGCCTGTCACCTCCGCGGAGGTCTACGCCGTCTTCCGCCGTAACGCCGAGCGCATCAAGACAGTCATCCTGGAGATGATCGCCCGCATCCCTCTCGACCTCGACTGTCCCGCCCATCATTCCCTCGCGCACGCCAAAGTTGGCTAACGGATCAGCCGCTCACATATGTGTAAAGGTTCTGTTCGGAAAGTGTAAAAGGTTTGAATACAGTGGACACCTCAGACTTGCTAGTACCAACCCGCGCCGTCCGCATCGGTATCGATGTGGGCGGAACTTTTACGGATGCGGTGGCTCTGGAGGAGGGGACGGGCGAGCTGCTCGGGCAGGTGAAGGTGCCGACGTCGCACACCGCCGTGGAGGGCGTTGCGCTCGGCATAGTCCAGGCACTTCAGCAGTTGATGATCAGTGTCGGGATCGCGCCCGAGGAGGTGCGGTTCATAGCGCACGGGACGACTCAGGCGACCAATGCCCTGCTGGAGGGCGATGTCACTCCGGTGGGGATACTGGCGGCGGGCAAAGGGCTGGAGGGCGCGCGGGTTCGCGCTGAGACACAGGTGGG
>JANXLO010000238.1 GCA_025355115.1 Chthonomonadaceae bacterium | reverse complement strand
GTTGAGATATAGGCGGCATGAAGGATTTCCAGTGCGGCCAGCGCATCGGCGGCGTCTGCGATTGGAGCCGTGTCCCCCTTAACTGCCTCGGCGAAGTGGCTGAGCATGTTCACCTGCCGCAGCACGGCGGGCCGATGACCGGACGGCGCGAGCAGAGGGAACTCCGGCTTCTGCCCTATGCGCTGAATTTTCAGGATGGGAAGGGTGCTGGCGGATGTCTCCCCCGCGTCCAGGGTCAGCTCCATATCACCTTCTGTGCCGGTCAGCAGATAACGCTCCAACGGCTGGATTGATCGGGTGCGTGAGAGATGATGCGTGGACTGCCCGCGCTCGTGAGAGACGATCAAGTTTGCGAGGGTTTCGCGGCCACCGGGCCGGACAGGCAGGCCATGTGAACTGCCGGGCAGATCGATGTCCGCGCTCACGGTCTGGGCGTCTCCCAGCCAGCGGCGGCAAAGATCCGCTGTCTGACAGGCGAACTGCGGAAGTTGCGAAATCCAGCTTCGCTCCTCAGCCGAAGCTCCATTCTCCACTGCTATAGTGCCGCCCACCGGAAAGCTCCAGTCGCAGCGCACCTGACGCAAAGTCCCGATCTCTCCAGCCTCAAGAAGGGCGGTCATCTCCACGATCCACGGGTCGAACGGACGGGCGAACGCGGGCATCAGCAGCACCCCTGCGCTGTCGGCGGCCAGCCGCACAGCGTCGGACTCTGCCAGTGTGGAAGCGAAAGGGGCATCGCAGAGGACAGGCAGCCCGGCCTCGATCGCCTGGAGCAAAAGGCTGGCACGATCCGCTGGCGGAAGCGAAGCCAGGAGCGCGTCAGGGCGAACTTCGGAGGCGAGCAGCGCAGGCAAGTCGGGAAAGATTATGGAGCGGCCCAGTTCTCGTGCCAGCGGGCGGGCTTGACGAGCATCCTCTTCTACGAGGGCCAAGAACTGGATTTGCCTAGAGGCGGCCAGAGCGGAATCGTAGCGCACGCGGCTTTCAAGCAGTCCGACTCCTGCGAGACGCACAGGGGGCAGTAGTCCTGTCACCTCCTCCATCTCATCCATCCTCCTGCTTACCCGCGCGCATCACAAGGCGCATGAAGCGCGGCAGCAGAAGCACCTTGCTGATCTTGCGAGGATTCGATAGCACTCGCCATAGCCATTCCAGACGAGCCCGCTGCATCACAATAGGGGCACGACGCACCGTTCCTGATAGCACGTCGAACGTTCCGCCGACGCCGATCAGCACGGAAGCTCCAAGCTGATCCCTGTGCTTCGCGATCCACTTCTCCTGCTTGGGTATGCCCATAGCAACGAACAGCGCGTCCGTCCTTGCCTCCCTGATCTGCTCGATGAGCGCGCCGCTCTCCTCCGCGCTGAAATATCCGTCCCGTGTGCCGACGATCTGCGCGCCGGGATATTTGAGTCTCATCTTCTCCGCAGCCTGCACTGCGACTCCCGGCGCAGCGCCAAGAAAAAACAGTCGATGTCCCTTCTCCGCGGAGCAGCGGCACAACTGCTCCACGATTTCCACCCCGGAAACGCGCTCCTGCAGCGGCCTACCCAGCCTCTTCGCCGCCCACAGCACACCGACGCTATCGGGAGTCACCAGATCAGCGCTACGCACGATCTCATGCAGAGCTTCGTCGTCCTGCGCGAGCACAAGCATGGAGGCATCCGCCGTAATGACATGGTGCGGCGATCCTGCCCTGATAAAGCCGTCCATCGCGCTCAGCGCCGAGGCCATGGTGACATCGTGCACGGTGAGGCCGAGAATCTGAACGCTGGACAAAGAGCTTGGCGAGTTAGGATCGAGGGGCGTTTGGGTCATGCGAATTCACTTTTCGATGGGCGGGCGGTGGGCTTGGAAGGCATGGAACTCCGGCGGATCGCACGGAACAGCATGGCTGAATTATACCTCAGCGGGAGAGATCATCTCGCAGGCGAAAACGGCTGGCCCGCAAACGGAAAGGACGACTCATCGCTGGTCGTCCTTCCCATACTGACAGTTCACCCCGCCGATACCGTGTGCATCGGAGCGCATGAACCCGAAGGTTCATTTTAGGCAGAAACTCACCGGTGTCGCGTATCCTCGCAAGCGAAGCCGTCACTAAACCGGTCGGTGCTTCCACCCATGTGCGAATGTTGGCTCTGCGCCCACAGACGCATCACAAATACAGCAGGGTGAGTCCAGAAATTCAAAGCTTACCCCTCATTATAGCACTTTCCCCTCCAATGATATCAACCCGCCAGCGATCTTTGCGCCGTGCCGTAACGTCCGGAACCTTATTTTGCGATGCATCGTCCGTTCGTCATATCTGAAGGAGGGAGACGCTGCCCATGCGGCAGTCGGACATCCTTATTTTCATTTCACACTCTAAGGGGATTTGCAATGAGACTGATAACCTTTGCCAAGGGCCTCGGGATGGGCGCCGCGCTGATGTACTACTTCGACCCGGAACGCGGCGTCCGCAGGCGCGCCCTGGTGCGCGATAAGATGATACACACCACAACGAAGCTAGGCAAGATGCTGAACACCGCTTCGCGCGATCTAACTAATCGGGCTGGCGGGCTGACCGCGGAGCTACAATCCCTCTTCTCCACTGAAACTCCGACCGACACGCGGGTCGGCGAGCGAGTGCGGGCGCGACTGGGTCATGTCGTCTCCCATCCGGGACGCATTCAAGTGGCAGTGCACTATGGAGTCGTGACGCTCTCAGGTTCGGTGCTCGCCTCGGAGTGGGACTCGATGCTGCGCACTGTGGCCAGCACAAGAGGTGTTGTCGGCGTCCGCAATGAGCTTATGGCCTCCTCCGTAGCGGGCGCGGATCCTGAGCATATGGGCGAAGTGATCGTCATGAAGAAGCGTAATGCCCCTCTGCACTGGTCGCCTGCTACCAGGATTGTGGTCGGTACCGCAGGCGGAGCTCTGGCGCTCTTTGGGAAGAAGCAGGGCGGCATGCTGGGAGGCGCGGTCAGTGCGCTCGGCTTCGGCCTGCTGACTCGTAGTCTCACCAACACCGCTCCGGTTCGCACCATCACGCCTGCGCCAGCACCATCGCCTCCACAAGCCCGCCTGCCGCACCTCACAGCGACAGAGATGCCCGCACTCACGGGCTAGCCGTTCATGCTAACCGCGCTCAATCGAAAAGGGCACGGTATGCCTGGTCCGATCGGAGGTAGTTGAAGGCGGAATCGTCGCGGATAGCTTCCAGCGACTCTTTGCCGCCTAGCATTAACGCATGAGTTAGACAGAACAGCGCGTGAGGAGAATCTCTCCTCCACGCATATTCGACTGCGAGCGTGCGGTAATCGGCGGCGCGACGCACGTCGTCGAGCCTTCTGGTGAATTGAGCCACCTCGTGGCCGTTGGATGGATTGGTTAAGAAACAGTCGACACCGAGCTCCCACGCCTGAAACAGTCGGGCATCCGTCATCCTCTCCTTAGGGACGAGGAACATAACCGCGATGTGGCGCAGGCGAGGGTCAATGCGAAGCGTGCGCAGCGCATCGTTCTCATCCAATTCGCCGAAAGGCATGCTCATGATAAGAATGTCCGGCACCTGCCTGCGAAGACGTTGCAGCAGAAGCTCTTCAGAGGAGATTACTGAGAGGACGAAGTCTTTCGAGCGCAGGGCAGCGCGCAGCGTTTTGGTCACGGCTGCGCCTGCATCGGTAAGGACAATGCGAGTTTTCGGCAAAGTCACCTCTGCCGCGTCCGTAGTCGTAGTCGCATCATGCATTCCCATTTGCTCCAACTCCTTTCGCAACCGTTGCCGCCCGCTATCCAGGCGGCCTTTGATGGTGCTCGCCGGCAACTGCCATAGAACTGCCAGCTCCCTCTGCGTCAATCCTTGCAGATAGAATAGGCGTATCGCCAAACGCAAGTCGACTGGCAGCTTCGCAAGGGCGAACTGCACGGCAAGGCGCACAAGACACTGCTCCCCCGTCTGCCCTAGTGGCGGAATTTCCTGGTCGGCCATTTCCAGCGACAGGTGATTCTGCTTGTCTCGTGCAAGCCAGTCTCTGAAGAGGTTGAGAGCGATGCGGGTGAGCCAGGCGGAGAGAGCTTAAGCCGTTCTCAGCTGCCCAAGGGAGGTGCAGGCGCAAAATGGAAGTTGAGCCGTAAAAAAGGAGGCTCCATAGGAGCCTCCTTTTTAGCTGATTGCGAAATGCACGTGTCCGAGCTGCACAGACAGGCGAAGAGAGCATCAGACGAGCGGAGAACTAATTGCAGTTGGGATGCGCGCCTTCCTGATCGGTTGTCCAGAGGCAGACATCGCCGACGGCGCGGTTGTACGACAGGGACTTGGAGTGCCCGTCCACAAACTGGACGTTGATCTGCTCGTTGTGGCGCTGTTTGCCTAGCGGTATGGCATTGGCTCCTGTGAGAGTGCCGCCCCCATAGCTCCAGTTCGCGTTGCCTACATTCTTCCAGTAGCTTTTGTACTGGCCGCCCTGGGCGTTGTAGAAGGCCAGCTCCGCGCTGCAGTCGGTTCCTGTTACGCAGTTTCCCTTCTGGGTCAGCCCGCTCTCATTGGCGACGTCGAAGCCGACGCCGTAGTAGCTCGCATCCGTAATGATGATGCAGCTGGAAACGCGTGGGACGGCGGCGAGTG
>JANXLO010000228.1 GCA_025355115.1 Chthonomonadaceae bacterium | reverse complement strand
CTCCGGCAGCTTGATTGGAGCGGAACTTGGCTCGCGATATCTTCGTTTCAATCCTGGAAAACTCACGGCGGAGCGCAGTTTCAAGTTTGATATCGCTGCTGCGCGGGGCGGGGCTTCGGCGGGGGCGACTTCACTCGTTGCACAGACGATCATCGTTCCCCTTTGCCTCTCTGCTCCAAGCCCGACAGCCGGCACCATTCTCGGCGGCACACATGTTCCCATGTCCCCTGCGGCGGATTATCTCGAGACTGTGTATATCCCTGCTCTAATGCGGATGGGATTTCCGATCGCAGTGCACGCGGATCGTGCTGGCTTTTTCCCCAAAGGCGGGGGGCGATTGCTCTTGCAGATGGAACCGATGGCTCTAGGGGTTCCATTCGAGGCATCCGAGCGGGGGCGGCTGAAGCAGCTACGTCTTGTCGTCGTCACCTCAGGGCTACCAGCCACTGTTGGTGAGCGCGGGCGAGATGCGTTGCTCAAGGAGCTCAAAGGCTACGGAGTTCCCATTCAGATCGAGTTGAGGGAGATGGAGTCGGCAGGGGCTGGGGCGGCTGTCGTGCTTACGGCGGAGTGCGAGCATGGCCTTGGTGGCTGGTCGTCATTAGGCGAGCGCGGCAAACCGATGGAGCGCGTCGCGCTGGAGGCCTTGAAGGAGTTTCAGCGATGGTTTGCTTCAGGCGTCAGCACCGACACTCACCTCGCAGACCAGCTCGTGCTGCCTGCATCCTTCGTGCCTGAGACGAGCCAATGGACAACGATGGAAACGACGGACCATCTCCTCACAGTGCTGCAAGTGGTTCAGCAGTTTCTGCCAATAAAATATAACCTGGAGGCTGTGGCTGACGGCAACACGCTCGTTTCGGTGACTGGCGTTGCTTGCCAAATGCACCCATGAGCCAGAGTGCCGTGTGATATTGCAGAAATACCGTTGACAGATGTGGTGTCCTGTGGTATCTTATCCCTGTAGCGAACACGTGCCTGGCACGTTGTTCGCACTCTTTTATTTTAGCCCTGACCTAATCCTCTCAGGAGAGTCGCATGCGACACAACGAACTCATTTTGACCGCCAGCACCCGAAAGCAGAAGGAAGAGGAGCTGAACCGATTGAGATCCATCGACCGCCCGGCCGTGACGGAGTCGATCAAGCGTGCACGCGAATACGGCGATCTCTCGGAGAACTTCGAATACCAGGCCGCGCGACAGTCTCAGGCCATACTGAACGGGAAGATAGCGGAGATAGAGGCTCTGCTGGATCGAGCGACGATCGTTGACGACCCGGTGGGAGGCACTGATGAGATAGGGTTTGGCTCCGTGGTCACTGTCCGAGATCTTGAAACTGAAGATGAGTGGGACTACGTGATCGTGGACGCCACTTCCTCGGATCCCGCCAACGACCGGATCTCCTACTCCTCTCCAGTAGGCAGAGCGCTCATGAACCGGAAAGTCGGCGATGTTGTCGAGGTGGCGATCCCGGCGGGTCTGGCAAAGTATGAGATAGTCGCGATGCGCTTCGAATAGGACTGCGCACATGCAAAAAACCGGGAAGAGCCCACCGGAATTCCGGTGGCCTCTTCCCTGTTTGAGCACTTTCTCATTCAGCTATGGAGCCTTGACTCAGGCCTCGACGAAGCTGCGCGAAGAGCACAGGGGGCGGATGCTCTCAACGCGCTTGCTGAGCGGTGTCCTTCGCTCTGAAGGAACCTCGCGAGAGGCGCGAAGAGGTGCAATTGCCCGCATTCGGACATGGGCTGCATGCTGCGCGAGCCTGATCTGCTGCGTCTCGCGGCCAAGCGTGATAATCTCTTGGAGCGCACGATGCGTACGGGGACCTTTGGGCAGTTCAGCCGCTTGGTCCAGCGTCCAGAAATGAGTGCCCGCGGGGCAGGACTCGACCATCCAGAGCTTCTGCTCGATGTCCAGTACAAGCGCGTATGTCATTCCGGGCTGAACTCGCAGGCTGCGTAAAACTTGTGAAATAATGGGTTTAGACTGTACCATTCGATTTATTCCGTCCTGCCTTGTGAGGACGCTCCTTTTCTGCCGCGATGTGTGCAGCAGACTCTCCAGCAGGGATGACCTGCTGATGACGTAGAACGGCTTGCCGCGTTCGCGATAGCCTGTAGAAGCAGTTGATGCTACTTCATGCTGGTTTTGAAACTTTGCGAGCCGAATTACGCTCGTGCACGTTTCCAATGTCCGTTCTTGCTACTTACACTAAATTAGACGACAAAAAACGACAAAAGGTTTCCCCTTTGTCGCCAGAATCATGTGATATTTTTCACAATGTACTTTTCGAGATGTCAGGCAAGCGCTCTTTCCTCCACATCCAGCTCCTCATTCGAAGCCTCTTCCGTGAACTGCCTGGCGTATAGCTCAGAGTAGAGACCATTCTGTGCGAGCAGTTGCCGATGATTTCCCTGCTCCACAACCCGGCCATCCCGCAGCACCAGAATTCGATCAGCTTCCACGATAGTGGAAAGCCGGTGGGCGATGATAAAGGAGGTTCGGCCTTCAAACAGCGTTTTGAGAGCGTCTTGAATTAGAGTCTCAGTATAAGCATCGATGCTCGCCGTCGCCTCGTCGAGGATCAGAATGCGAGGATCAGCGAGCAGGGCTCGGGCGAACGAGATAAGCTGCCGTTGCCCGGCGGAAAGCCGCTGGCCGCGCTCCTCCACAGGCGTATCATACTGTTGCGGCAACCTGGCGATGAAGCGGTCAGCCCCGACATGGACAGCGGCCTGATGTATCTCCGAATCGGTCGCCTGCGGCATCCCGTATGCGATGTTATCGCGCACCGTTCCCGAGAACAGGTAGGTGTCCTGAAGCACAACCCCGAGCTGTCGGCGAAGGCTTGCCGTGGTGACGTCACGGATGTCATGCCTGTCGATGGTGATCCTTCCGGAGCCTACGTCATAGAGCCGCGCCAGGAGGGAGATGAACGTTGATTTCCCTGCGCCGGTCGGCCCGACGATGGCGACTGTCTCTCCCGGCTCGATCCTCACGCTCAAATCGTGCAGTATCTCCTGGCCGGGGATGTAGCCGAAACGAACATGCTCGAACGCGACCTCGCCTTTCACTGTTGGCAGATCAATCGCCCCTGGCTTATCCGTCACTGTCGGCTCCGTGTCCAGGATCTGATACACCCGCTCGCCCGAAGCCATCGCCGACTGAAGGCTGTTGTAGAGTCGGGATGTGTTGCGGATAGGCTGAAAGAACCGCTCTACATAGTTCAGGAAGGCCGCCAGCAGTCCGACGGTCACCCCGGGCACATGCCGGATCACCATCATGCCGCCGTACCAGAGGACGAGCATTGTCCCAATTGCCGCTATCAGTTCCAATACTGGGAAGAAGACGGCGAAAACCAGAACCGCGCCGAGGCTAGCCTTCATATTGTCGCGGTTGACAACGCCAAATTTCTCTAGATTCTGCTGCTCGCGCCCAAAGGATTTGGTGACTCGGACCCCGCTGATGCTCTCGGCGATGTTGGCGGTCACCGTCGCGATCTTCTTGCGGCTCTCCCGAAAAGCGGTGCGCGCTCGCCGACCGAAGAGCCGGCAGACGATGGTAATAACCGGAATCAGGGTGAAGGTGAGGAGGGCTAGCTGCCATTTCAGCCAGAGCATAATGACCACTATGCCGAGCAGAGACAGCCCGTCCGCCAGCAGGCCGATGGCGCCGCTCGTGATGATTTCGTTGAGAGCCTCGATGTCGTTGGTCAGTCGGGAGATGAGGCGACCTGAGGCACGGCTGTCGAAGAAATCGAGTGAGAGCTTCTGCATATGTCCGAACAGAGTATCTCGCAGATCGAACAGGACATTCTGCGCCAGGCCCGCCAGCCTCACCTGCTGATCGTATCCCACACGCCAGTTGAGAAACTGTACCGCAAGATAGCCGAAAGACAGGCCAAGCAGTAGCGGCATACTGCCTCGAGCGATCGCTGTGTCGATGACTGCCTTAAGCAGAAGCGGCGTCGCGAGGCTAAGTCCAGCCAGAACAAGCGAGAGCAGCATTCCCCTGCGAACGTCGGAGCGGTAGGGCTTGAGAAACGTCAACAGCCGCTTGGTCAAATTCAGGTCGAACGCTTTGCCGACAAGC
>JANXLO010000218.1 GCA_025355115.1 Chthonomonadaceae bacterium | reverse complement strand
CTTGCCGCCGATGCGCGGGTCCAGCAGGCCGCTTGAAGCGAGAGCGATGTCCCGAAGCAGCGGCGAGGGCAAACGGAAGCGCGCTCCGCGGGCGAGCAGCTTGTTTTCGGGGTCGCGCTTCTGCAGCAGTGGCGTAGTCTTCGAACTCTGACGGTAGGCAGCACTGTTCACGATCAGTCTTACCATGTGCTTTGTGTCCCACCCGCTGTCCCTATACTCGACTGCAAGCCAATCGAGAAGCTCGGGATTCGTTGGAGGTTCACTTTGTGTCCCCAGGTTCTCCGATGTCTTAACCAGCGCTCTGCCGAAGAACATCTGCCAGAGACGGTTGACCTGCACCCGTGCAGTAAGCGGATTGTCGGCACTGACGATCCACTGCGCCAGACCGAGGCGGTTTCGCGGAGCGCCGGGCGGCACAACAGCAAGGCTGGCGGGAGTGTCGGCCTGCACCTCCTCACGCTGTATTTCGTAGTTGCCACGCTCCAGAATGTGCGTCTTCCTCGGCATAGCATCGGACATGACCATGACGCGCGGAAGGTTCGCGCGGTAGGCATCCCGCTCTGTCTTCAGTGCTGCCGCTTTGTCACGTAGCTCCTTCAATCCAGCGGGAGGGAAGTTCGCGAGATAGTAGTCGCGAAGCTGTTTCAGTCCAGACGCAGTTCGCGCGGACGGTACTGTCCGAAGCAGTGCGATGATGTCGGCAGTGAGGCTCTGCGTCAGCGCCTTGAAGTAAAAGCCGCCTATTCCGCCCCCATTAACAATCTTCACTAATAGCCTATTATCCCCCGCCTCCAGCGTTGCAGTCACCTTATCCTGATCCGGCGCGACTGCTCGAGAGGCTTTGTCCGCAACGATCTGCTTGCCGTTGAGCCAGACTTTGATCGCATCGTCGCTGCCGAACGACAGCGCCAACGACTGGGCGTGATCTGCATGTATCGTGCGAGTCAGGTAGAAGGCGGAGTTCTCTCCATCGAGCTGAACGCTTTTACCGTCCGCCCATTCCGGATGCGAACGCCATTTCAGCTTGCCCGCATTGTAGTCGGTTGCCAGATCAATTCGCGCCTCCGGCGGGAACGCAGTATCGTACGCAGCATCGAAGGAAGGCGCGGAAAACGGCCCAACCGCCATCCATGTGTCCAGACGAACCTCTGCGACGTTTGAGGCTGCCACTTTTTCCCAGGCCGCCTGCGCAGCCCTCAGTTCCGTCTCTTGCTCCCGCGAATACTTGTCAGCGTCGGCGCTCGCCGCGGTTAACTGCGTCTCGAACGTTTGGAGCTTCGCTTTGTCCTCATCTGCGGCCACTGTTATGAAGGGGTCGGCGATCCGATACTGCCCGCCGAATGGAGGCGTTCCGGATTCGGGAACATTGTTGAAGAAGGCCAACATCGAGTAGTAGTCACGCTGCGTAAGCGGATCGTACTTGTGATCGTGGCACTGGGCGCACGCCAACGTTGCTCCCAACCAGGCGGTCGCCGTCACGTCCACACGGTCAAAAAGGATCACATTGCGCTGCTCTTCGGCGATCGCGCCGCCCTCTCCGTTGAGCAGATGGCAGCGATTGAAGCCAGTAGCGACTTTCTGATCCTCCGTTGCATTCGGCAGGAGGTCGCCTGCCAATTGCTGGATCGTGAACTGATCGAACGGCATATTGCTATTGTACGCCTTCACCACCCAATCACGCCAAATGTACTGGTAGGTGTCACCGTCCTGCTGAAATCCATTGCTGTCGGCATAGCGAGCGGTGTCCAGCCAGGGGAGTGCCATTCGCTCTCCGTAGTGCGGGCTGGCGAGCAGTCTGTCCACAGCCTTTTCATAAGCGGCAGGTGACTTATCCGAGAGGAAGGAATCCACTTCTGCTGGGGAGGGCGGCAGTCCCGTGAGATCCAGCGTAAGCCGACGTAAGATCGTCGGCTTATCTGTTTCTGCGGAGGGACTGAGTTTCGCTCGCTCCAGCCGTGCCAACACGAAAGCATCGATCGGATTTCTTACCCACGCTGTGTGCAGGAGTTTAGGGGTCTTTGGACGGTTCGGCTTGATGTAAGCCCAATGCCTCTTTGCCGTGCTGGCGTCCGGCCAAATAGCGCCCTGCTCAATCCACGCTTTAAGCAGATCGACCTGAGCTTGAGGAAGCGGAGCGAAACCGAGAGGCATTCGCGCTTTGCCGCCCTGCCCGAGTGAACGAATGACGAGCAAACTCCCGCTGCCATTGCCTGGCACAATTGCTGGGCCACTGGCGCCTCGTTTGAGAGCTAGCAGGCGACTATCGAGACTCAACCCGCCCTGCCGCTGTGCGCCGCTATGGCATTGATAGCAGTGCGCCTTGAGTATCGGCAGCACTTCGCGAGCAAAGTCAACTTTTGGAACTGACGCCTTCTGCCCGGACGACATCTGGGCGGAGAGGCTGTACAATAGCAGCAATAGAATAGTAAGACTGCTTCGTCCGATAGGCATCATTTCGAATTTCTCACTTCTGCAAACGAGTGGGTATAGTTTCAGATTATAGGAGACAGAGTGGCGTTTTGTCAATTCAACTAGCTTGCGTAGCCGGAGTCTAACCGACAGAGCGCATATGAACACCATGTGTCGAGAGCGTAGCCGTGGTTTTGAGGAGGCGTACTTACTTGACAGGAACATAGCTCGTTGGATATACTATGGTATCCTTTTCGCAGCCAAATTCTCCCCGCTGTGAAGTCCGTGCAACTTTGCATGGACGGAGTACTGTCTAATGAAGTGGAGTGTAGAGCGACGCCCTAATGCTATCAGGCCATGCCCCTCATCTCGGCGCACTTTAGCCCAGGCGAGACAGGCGGGTCGAGACGTGTGTCTGAGATTGACGATGCTGCCCGACAGCATGAGTTGTCTCCACCGAATGCATCAACTATTACATCCCGCTTCGGCGCGATCGTGACCCGCTCTGTGCTGACGCATAGGCGGGTCTTGTGTTTTATGGGCGTAGAGGCGGG
>JANXLO010000176.1 GCA_025355115.1 Chthonomonadaceae bacterium | reverse complement strand
TGTCCGATTGGGAGTTCTGGTCTGCATTGTAGGCGGAGCAGTTGTGTTCGGAGCCTGGAGTCGGAGCCATCAAGGGGATGCGCAATCGACCGGTAAGCCAGTCGAAATAGCGAAAGGTGTTACCTACAGATATGTGCCGGATGGCGACCCGCTCGTTGAGGGGTCTCACTCAGAGGTCATGGCTTTAGAGGCGGATCTCCGCGCCCCTGGACTGCGTGTGGAGGCAGTCGCAGAGAATGCGACCCGAGCGCAGAGTGGAAGGGTTTTCGGCGACGCCTATACTGTGCGCGACTGGTGCATGCGCCGTCATGCGATTGGCGGTGTAAACGGTGGATTTTTTGGGAGCACCGAGGGAAGCGCCAAGGAGGTTATGGGTCTGCTCATGACGGAAGGGCAAGTGCTCAGCCCCGGTCGCAAGGTGCGCTCCCCCTCTACTCCATCCCATTTGATTGTTCGATGCGCGCTGGGATTTACCGCGTCTGGTACGCCGCGCATCGGCTGGCTTACTTCAGATAAGAACGGCGGAGTACGTGCCGTCAATCGCCCTCTCGACCCGACCTCGAATCAGCTCTGGAATCTGAGATCGGCCGTCGCGTGCGGCCCTCGACTGATCGCGAATGGGCAACCGATGGTGACGGATAGAGAGGAGCGGCTAGTAAGCCCTCGCGCGCTGCCGCGCACCTTTGTCGCCTATGATATGGAGGGAAATGGCCGCTTCAAGAAGCCGAGACATCTCCTCATCGGCGTCGCCTCGCAGATGACCTATGCTCAGGTTGCCGCCTTCACGCAACGTTACTTTCGGACAGTCCACCGCTCCGAGTGCGCAGACGCCCTCTGCCTCGACGGCGGCGGATCCTCTCAGCTCGTCTGCCGCGATCCCGCGCGCCGCTCGACACCCGACGCCTATCTGGAAAAACGACCGGCCTTCACGACGGTGCCTACCGCTCTCCTCATCCGCAACGATACTCCCTGACGTGCAGTTCCTTCGTGGTGTTTGTCGATCAGGCGAGTACTTGCTTCACCAGCTCACCGGCTACGTCGGTTAGGCGATAGTCACGGCCCTGATATCGATAGGTCAGGCGCGTATGGTCTATGCCGAGACGGTTGAGGATAGTCGCTCCAAGGTCGTGAATATGAACCGGATCCCTGGTGATGTTGTAGCAGAAATCGTCGGTCTCACCGACCACGACGCCGGGCTTGATGCCGCCGCCAGCCATCCAGACCGCGAATGCACGCCCGTGATGATCTCGACCGTAGTTGTCCTGAGTAAGGGTTCCTTGAGAGTAGACCGTGCGCCCGAACTCACCGCCCCATACCACGAGCGTGTCGTCGAGCATGCCCCGCTGCTTCAGATCCTTGATGAGGGCTGCGGAGGGCTGATCGGTGTCCGAGCACTGTTCACGAATCTGCTGAGGCAGGTTTCCATGCTGATCCCAGCCTCTGTGGAAAAGCTGCACGAACCGCACCCCGCGCTCCGCAAGACGCCGCGCCAGCAGGCAGTTCGCCGCGAACGTGCCCGGCTTCTTCGCCTCGGGGCCGTACATGTCCATCGTTGCCTGCGATTCCTTTGAGAGGTCCATGAGGTCTGGGACGGAGGTCTGCATCCGGAAGGCCATTTCGTACTGGGAGATGCGCGTATTGATCTCCGGGTCGCCGAACTCCTGCTCTGCCATATGGTTGAGGGATGCTACGCTGTCGAGCATACGGCGACGACTCGCGCTGTCAATGCCGGGCGGATTGCCGAGGTAGAGCACCGGGTCGCCCGTCGAGCGCAGTTTCACGCCCTGATGCACAGATGGCAGAAAACCGCTTCCCCACAGCCGTCCAAACAACGGCTGATCCCCGCGATGACTCGCCGGATTCGAGATGAGGACGATATAGGCGGGCAGATCGCTGTTCTCGCTGCCAAGCCCATACGACATCCAGGCACCAATGCTCGGTCGCCCTGGCTGCTGCGAGCCGGTCTGGATGAACGTGATCGCCGGATCGTGATTGATCGCTTCTGTGTGCATCGATTTGATGAGGGAGATTTCATCGGCGACGCCGCCCGTGTGCGGCAACAACTCACTCAGCCACGTGCCGTTCTTGCCGACCTGCCTGAATTTAAAGATCGACGGCGCGACCGGAAAGGACTTCTGCGAGGACGTCATTCCCGTCAGGCGCTGACCGTTGCGGATCGACTCAGGAAGCTCGATGCCACGATGAGTCTGAAGCTGCGGCTTGTAGTCGAACAGATCGATATGGGAAGGTGCGCCGGACTGAAACAGGTAGATGACGCGCTTCGCCTTCGCCGGGAAATGAGGCTGCTTTAGAATACCGTTGTAGCTGCCCTTCACCTGCCCGGTGCCCGGCTCCCCGAAAGCATCCGGTGCCATCAACGAGGCCAAAGCCGCCGTACCGATTCCGGTCGCCGTGCGTCCGAAAAGCTGCCGCCGCGTCATCAAAAGCTCATATTCTCGTCTCGGATCCATTGTCAGCTCCCCCGTCTCCGGAATTCACTCTCAGCTCATCATGAACGAGTACTACGACTCTATGCCGCCTTATCCCTTGGTGATCGTCTCATCGAGGTTGAGCAAAACGCTGCCTATGGCAGTCCACGCCGCCAGATCGACAGGGTCCAGCTTCTCGTCCCGCTTCGATTCGCCCACGCTCAGCAGCTTCAGGGTTCCGGGCATATCGCGGCGGAAGACAACCGCCTGCTGGTTGAACAGGGCGAGCATCGTGAGGCTCTCAGCGGGCTTCGGCCTGCGGGAGAGAGCGAGGCGATAAGCGTAGGCGATCCTCTGCTCTGGCGTCGCACCGCCTTCTTTCATGATACGTTCGGCAAACTTGCGGGACGCCTCGACGTAGGTCGGATCGTTCATTAGCGTCAGCGCCTGCAGAGGCGTATTAGTGACTGAGCGGCGTACCAGACAGAACTCTCGCTCCGGGGCGTCGAAGGCCTGCAGCGACGGTGGTGGGCAGGTGCGCTTCCAGAAGGTATACATACCGCGCCGATAGAGATTGTCGCCATGATCTTGCACGTAGGTCTGTGCCGTGAAGCCGCCCCCAAAGGCGATCTCCTCCCACAGGCCGGAAGGCTGATATGGATTGACGGACGGCCCGCCGACCTTGTCCACAAGCAGCCCGCTGACTGCAAGTGCCTCATCGCGCACGAACTCCGCCTGCAGCCTGAAACGGGAGGCGCGCGCCAGCAGTCGATTTTCCGGGTCACGCTCCTTCAGTTCAGGCGTCACCTTCGATGACTGACGATACGTCGCGGAAGTGACCACCAGACGCAGAAGCGCCTTCGAGTCCCATTTGTTTGCGATCAGTTCCGTGGCAAGCCAGTCGAACAGCTCCGGATGCGACGGGCGTTCGCCCTGTGTGCCGAAGTCCTCCGCAGTCTTCACCAGCCCTGTCCCGAACAGCATTTGCCAGTACCTATTGACGGCCACGCGGGCGGTAAGCGGGTGTGACGGGTCTATCAGCCAACGGGCCATTGTGAGTCGATTGGCGGGCTGACC
>JANXLO010000381.1 GCA_025355115.1 Chthonomonadaceae bacterium | reverse complement strand
TGTTGTTGCCATACTGCGCATTATACCCCGAACGTCAGCCGCGTTTCCTTCCCGCCCACGGCGCAGTGGAACGGCGGAGGCCGCCTCTCTTCCGAAGCTCGCGCCCGGACCTCCTATATCGCAGTAGAGTGTGGTATAATGAATCTGTTCATAGTTAACTTTACACTTTGTGCATTGTGGTGTTGTCTCGCACTCCGGTTTGCGTCTCCACCCTGCTCGTGGTTTTCCTTCGATCCCCCGATCTCTGCACCCGCTTTGCAGTCTGCCTGAACCGGACTTCCGCTAACCTGCGGAGGCAGGCCGATTTCAGGAGTTATCTGTTCCCATGTCCTTTGATTCCCTCGGCCTCCGCGCCGAACTTCTGCGTGCCATCGGCGACGCAGGCTACACGATTCCGACTCCCGTCCAGGCTCAGGCAATTCCTGTGATCCTCGCCGGACGCGACATTCTGGCGGGCGCACAGACCGGTACGGGCAAGACCGCCGGCTTCACCCTGCCGCTCCTGCAGCGGCTCAATGCCGCTCCCGAGCGCGCCCCGCGCACGTTCCGACCTGTCCGAGCGCTTATCCTGACTCCTACCCGTGAGCTAGCAGCTCAGATCGAGGAGAGCGTCAAGACCTACGGCAAATACCTGCCGACTTCCTCGACCTGCGTGTTCGGCGGCGTCAACATCAATCCGCAGATACAGGCCCTTCGCCGCGGCGTGGACATCCTGGTGGCGACGCCCGGCCGATTGCTCGATCACCTTCAGCAGCGAACCGTCGATCTGAGCCGCGTCGAGATTCTGGTGCTGGATGAGGCCGACCGGATGCTCGACATGGGCTTCATTCGAGACATTCGTCGCATCCTCTCCCTGCTGCCGACCCGCCGGCAGAACCTGCTGTTCTCCGCCACCTTCTCGAACGAGATCAAGGTGCTCGCCGACGATCTGCTGAACAACCCGACGCACGTGGAAGTGGCCCGCAAAAACGCGGAGAGCGACCTCGTGACGCAGGCGGTCTACCTCTCTCATCGGGAGAACAAGCGCGATCTGCTGGTGCATCTGCTGGTTGAGGAGAAGATCGACCAGGCACTCGTCTTCATGCGGACGAAGCACGGAGCGGACAAACTCGTCAAACAGCTTCAGCAGGACGGCGTCTCCGCTGTACCCATCCATGGCAACCGAAGCCAGGCCCAGCGCACCCGTGCCCTCGCCGACTTCAAGGCTGGGTCAGTCCGTATTCTCGTCGCCACAGACCTGGCGGCGCGCGGGCTGGACATCGATCAGCTGCCGCACGTCATCAACTACGAGCTGCCGAACATCCCCGAGGACTACGTGCACCGCATTGGGCGCACCGGTCGTGCGGGCAGCACAGGCGAGGCTCTCTCCCTGGTCAGCGGCGATGAGCAGGGTTACCTGAACGACATCGAGAAGCTGATTAAGAAGCGCATCGCGCGCCGGGAGCCGACGGATTTTCATCCGGCTCCCGTCTCCGCGCAGTCGGCGATGAGCAGCGCCCCGCGCCCGTACAGCCGACCCGACACGCGGCCCGCCTATCCCGGGCAACGTACTGGGAACGTACCTGCGCGCCCGCAACGGCCGCAGCCGTATCCCACGAGCGGCCCGCGACAGGGTAGCACAGCATACGACAGCAGTTCGCGCCGCCCGCGGTAACACTCGCGCCGCCTCCCTTAGCCGGGCAGTAAATCTACTGCCCGGCTAATTTTTTATCTTTCCCGCCTGCCGCATCCATTTGACCGAGAGGCAGGAATTCACCCCCTTCGCGCCGAAATCGCCGTTACTAATTTGAACACAAGGACGGGGAGGCGAATGGACGGGGAGCTGATACTGGGCGTGGATATTGGCGGCACGAAGTCCGCTGTGGTGCTGGCAACGGCGAATGGCGAGATAGTGCAGCGTCTCAGTGAGGCGACCTGTGCGGACACGCGAGCGCCGCTGAAGGTGCTTGAGCGGCTGGCTGCGATGGCGAGAGAGCTTCTGGCGTCCGAGAAGACAGGGGCGGGAGCGGTGCGCGGAGTTGGAGTATCGTGCGGAGGGCCGCTCGACAGAAAGACTGGTGTCGTCTACGCGCCACCGAACCTGCCGGGCTGGGAGGGCGTTCCGGTCAAGCAGTTCTTCGAGAAGGCACTCTCCCTGCCCGTGCGTGTGGAGAACGACGCCAACGCGACTGCCCTCGCGGAGTGGAGATTTGGAGCTGGCAAGGGAACGCGCGATTTTGTCTTTCTCACCATGGGAACGGGCATCGGCGGAGGCATTATCGCCGACGGCCGCCTCGTGTGCGGCGCGAACGGGCTGGCAGGCGAGATAGGGCATCAGACTATTCTGTTGAACGGCCCGCTCTGCGGCTGCGGCAAGCGTGGCTGCCTGGAGGCTCTGGCCTCCGGTCCCGCTATCGCGCGCCTTGCCCGCGAGAGCGTACGCTACGGCCGCCACAAGCGTGTGCTCACGCTCGCAGGCGGCAGGCTGCCCGACATCACCGCTCACCACGTCATAGAGGCGGCGAAGGAGGGCGACCGCTTCGCTATCGAGATTCTTGAGGAGGCCGGAACCTACATGGGCGTCGGCATCGCCAACGTCCTTCAAATTTTGAATCCGGAGTGCATCGCGCTCGGGACAATCGCCGTCCATGCTGGCGATCTAATTATGAAGCCGATTCTGGCGGCAGTCGAAGAGTTCACCTGGAAGCGAATTCGGGACGTGTGCC
>JANXLO010000127.1 GCA_025355115.1 Chthonomonadaceae bacterium | reverse complement strand
TGCCGGATGGACAGTTCGAAAAAGAAGGTAGACGATAGCCTGCTGCGAAATAGAGGAAGCTAAAGGAGGCAGATACACGCTATGGCACAGAAACAGATTTTAGATGGAGCTCCCTTAGATGAAGCGACTCTGGCGGAGATAGTCGAGCGGTTTCATAAGGATGGGTATGCATTGGTACCCGGTGTGCTCGACAGAAGCGAAGTGGATGCGCTTCGGACGGCTAGCGATGCCATTATGGACGACGCTGACCGGAAGAAACAGCACTATCACCCTACGGGCTTCGTCGGCTCACTCCTGTTCGAGGGGGAGCGATGCTTCCGGGATGTCCTGGTTCGCGAGCCGATCATCGGGCTTGTCGAGGCCATTCTGGGCCGCGACTGTCAGTGCTGCGGGCAGAACGTCATTCGCAATGCGCCGGGCACCGCGATCTCCAACTGGCACGTGGACGATCTGCTGGAGTTTCCGTTGCCGGAGTCGATTCCGCGTCACGATGCTCGGATGCGAATGCCAGTGCTGTGGCTCACCGTTCAGGTCGCGCTCACGGACATCGATGGCCTGGAGTTCGGCCCTACGCAGTGCGTTCCAGGCAGTCACTATGCGGGTCATCCGCCCAACGATCGCGAAAATCCTACCTTTGATGGCGCCGGCCCGGTCGCACTCTGCTGCAAGGCGGGAGACATCTACCTTCAGAATCACCAGTGCTGGCACCGGGGCGCTCCCAACGTCTCTCAGCGCACACGCTATGTGATGCAACTCCAGTACTGCCGTCGGTGGGCGGCTCGCCGGTTCATGCCTCCTTGCAGCAGCACCACCCCCGAATGGGTGCTGGAGGGCGCGGACGACCGCCTCAACAGGGTTTTGGGCCAGAGCACGACCCGGGCCTGACCACCTTCCCTCTGTGCTCTGCAGCTCACGCAAAAAGATGCCCGGCTTCTTCATTGAAGCCGGGCGCGTCCTCACGCATACCAAAGGTTGCTTGAGGCACTTCGAAAAAATTGAGGACGAGAAAGAAGAATACCTTCGCGATTAGTATAGCGCAGAATGCACAGGCTGTCAAGAGCAAAGCGACAGAATGGTACGAGTTTTTTTGTGCGGCCACATTTTAGCGAGATGTGTGCGATAAACGATGCGCGCCGCTTGCACCACGCGATCATCGATGTGGCTCACGTATCGCCAGGAGCCGCTCATATTGCAAGCCTATGCTCGGATTGCCAGCAGAGCAGGAATTTGACATTCCGGGTTAACCGAACGTCTGATTTACGTAAAGTATGGGCTATACTATTACTGTAGCTTCATTGCGAAAACAGTGCGTTTGGGAAAGGAATCAGCAATCGATGACCCTCTCAGGTGAGAAACGACGCGGCCGACGGCCTGCACTCGACCCCGGAGAACGCCGCCGACTTGCGGCTCGCATCGCCAAAATGGTGCTGGTGGATCGGCTCGAGCAGAAAGAAATTTTGCAGCAGTTGACTAAATCCGAGCCGGGGCTGTCGCATATCGATGCCAGCACCGTCTCCCGGCTCTATCGCTTTGCACTGGATACCGGGATTGTGCGTGTGCATATTGACGAGAACGCGCCCTTCAAGCCCCCGCGCATTGAATCGTTGGAGCGTGAACTGGTCGCCGCTTATGAGCTCCAATCCGCCATCGTCGCAGACGCCAGCGGGCATGAGGAGACGCTCGAAAGCTCGCTCGCCGATGACCGCCTGCACCAAGCTCTTGGCCAGCTTTGCTCGGAGTACCTCGATACCATTGTCCGGCAGAACGAGATCGTCGCCCTCTCCTCGGGCCGCGCCGTCTTCTATGCTTGCGAGAGCCTTTTCAACAAGCATATTTTTGACAAACGCAACGTGCGCGGCGTGAAGGTCGTGAGCATGAACGGCAACATCGCCGCGGAAGTCTGGAGCATGGAAAGCCCGGATGCCCGCCGCGCGATGGACGCCGATATCAGCGGTGCTTGGCTCGCCCGCGCATTCCCCGACGCAGAGCTTATTCGTCTCAGCCTCCCTGTCGCCGTCAAATCCCCGGAAATGATTCATGAGTGGCTGGCCGAAGGCCCTGGCCGATGGATCTCCCCGGCAGTCTGGGAGGAGAAGGCCAAACTGGGCAACAGTCCCGGCGGTGGCCCGGCCGGAGACGACGATGTCTATGTGCCCACACTGGCTCTGGTCGGCATAGGCGGCGTCAGGGCAAAGTCCGGGCATCGCTTCATCGTCGGCCTCCACGAGCCTATGCTGGGCAACTTGCAGCCTGAGTTGGGCAAGATGATCGAGCTTATCGAGCAGATTTCCGGCAACGGCAACAAGCTCATCTCCTGCGCCGTCGGCGACCTCTGCAACCGCCTGTTCGTCACTCTCGCCGCCCGCAAGCACCTGCCCCCCGCAAAGCTCGCTGAACTCGACGCCTATGTGCAGGCGATCAACGAGCGACTGCTTTCGATCACCTTTGAGCAGCTCTATCTGGTGCCCAAAGTCGTGGTCGTAGCAGGAGGCGCCTCGAAGGTGGACGCGATACGCTCGGTTCTGGAGTGGCAGGCTATGGGCTGGAGCCAGCCGATAGTCCATGATCTCTGCACAGACCGCGAGACCGCCGTCCGTCTCCTGGAAGCCAAACGCAGCTCCACGCGCCGCCCCTAGCCCTGAAGGAGAGACTTCCATGCTCTTCTGCGGGCTAGGACGGATCGTACTTTTTGCGTCAGCAGCGGTTCTCCTCTCTAGCATGGGCACGAAGGCTCAGAGGGCAGGGGGACTGCTGCCTGGTTTTCAACATAGTGACTGGTTCGAGGAGCAGAC
>JANXLO010000104.1 GCA_025355115.1 Chthonomonadaceae bacterium | reverse complement strand
GGCAACGGCTTTTTTTTTCCAAGAACGCTCACGACTGCGCGATCCAGCCTCATAAGCGGGGATGGGGCCGACGGAGGGATTGAACGGCGGAGCCGTTGCTATCCGTCGAAGTGTCTGCCGTGTCCACATTAACCGTCTCGGCGGTCCCATCGCTGTAGTTCAGCGTCTCCATTCCGGGGTCCTGGAATGTGCCGCTCTCCTCCACGTTGCCGTCGGGGCCTCTAAACATCTCAGTGCCCGTTCTCCGGGGCCATTAACTCGACCTCCTGGCTTCCATCCGGAAAGACGAAGGTGCATTGCATATCCCCGTTCGGCTCTGGCACGTCCGTCTCACGACACCTTGTATTGTCCTGAAGGGTGATCATGTTGTCTGCACGGGCCATTCCGTTCTCGATAATCAGGTCGCAGATGGCGCTTTCGCCCTTGCCGTCCGCGAAGCTGAGGTGAATCTTGCCATTGTTGCCGGTCGCGTCGTCAAGCGTCGAATCGGCAGTTCCTTTGTCGCCTGAAAAGCTGCCGTCCGTGATCTGAAAATCCTCGTGGATCAGCACAGGATAGGCGTCGGGCATTCCGTCCTTCCATTGCGGGGCAGTCCAGACATAACGTCCCGCCGAATGGGTACGGGCTGCGTCCATGAACAGATTTTGCTGCCCCGACCCATCCGTCTCAGTGGTCAGCGTGAAGAAGAGGCCCGTGTCCATGTCCCGCCCCTCCGTCACTATTTCTCTTGTGTGTCGCACAGCCGCTAAAAAGAGCCCGGCGCGTTCCATGCCTGCCCTGGGTGAGCGGGTGGTATGCCGCCCCAGTCCTGCGATGGCGAATGTGGCGCGAGCGACCCGAGTGGTCGCAATGGCCCTTTGACGCACCGTCGCACGGCTCATCGAAGCTGATTTCGAGGAGCCGCCTCCTCCGCACCCTGTCAGAACGGCAGCGCCAAAGATGACCGCCAACAAACTCAAATGCCGAATGACCATTGCAGCCTCCGTGAGAGATTAGGCAGTCTCCTGCCCAAAATGAAAAGTGAGGAAGAGGGGACGGCGCGACTCTGCCGCGTAGTGTCAGCCCTGCTCTGCATTACGTTGACCGCCTGCCAACGCGACAGCCCCTTCTCTGCCGCGATTCATGGGAACGCTGCCCCAGCACAACACCTCTTCGTTATGTTATAATGAGTAAAAGGCAAGACCCTGTTTCGTCGAGCAAATGAAGACGGAATTTGACCGCTGTTTAACGGTATGGGCGGCTTGCACGATAGAGATTGGGCGCGGGTCAAGGCAATGCCTGACCGGATGCGTCTACACTAATTTTTTGAACAGGATGACGATGGACGCACATTCGCTGCAGCTTCTGGAATATCGCAAAGTGCTGGACCGTCTTGCCGTGCACACCTCCAACAGCATCGGGAGGGAGTTCGCGATGCAGCTTGAGCCCTTGCCCTACCCGGAGACGGTCACGCGCCGCCTACAGGAGACGCGGGAGGCGCGCGGGCTTCGCGATCATGAAAACGGCATGCCTCTGGGTGGAATTCGCGACATTCGCGAGACGGCGGAGCGCGCCAGAATCGCCAGTCGTCTGACGCCTCATGAGTTGCTCGAGCTAATGAATACCGCAGGAGCCGGGCGACGATTGAGGCTGTTCCTGCTGAACCGGGCGGAGAAGTACCCGCTGATGGCGGAGATGGCGACCAATCTGCCCATGCTCCAGATACTCGAAACCCGCATAGAGAGCTGCATCAGCGAGTCGGCCGACGTGAAGGACAGCGCCTCGCCGGAGCTTGGAAGGCTGCGCGGACAGATCAAAGTCACCGCGAACCGCCTGAACGACCGGCTGCAGAGCATGCTCACAAACGACCGGATCAAGACCTTCGTCCAGGAGTTCGTGGTCACGGTGCGCAGCGGCCGCTACTGCATTCCCGTCAAGGCGGAGTATGCCAGGGCGTTCGGCGGCATCGTTCACGATACCAGCCAGTCCGGGGCGACCGTCTTCATGGAACCCGCTCAGACCGTGGAGCTAGGCAACGACTTCAAGCAGCTGACGCTCAAGGAGGAGCAGGAGGTCGAGCGCATCCTCCACGATCTGGGCGCACTGGCGGGCAGCTACTACGACGAGCTGCAGCGGCTCGCCTCCATCCTTGGGCATCTCGATCTGATCCATGCCAAGGCGGTGCTTGCCGAGGAGATGGACGCGCATGAGCCGCATCTGAACCGGCGGGGCATCGTCAAGCTATACCAGGCCCGTCACCCCCTGCTGCCGGGCAAAGTCGTCCCCATCGACATCGAGCTGGGCGAGAAGTTCACGACCTTACTTATAACCGGCCCCAACACTGGCGGAAAGACCGTCACCCTCAAAACAATCGGGCTTCTCACTCTGATGACGCTCGCAGGCATGCAAATTCCCGCTTCGGTCGACAGCGACATCGCGCTCTTCGATCAGGTCTACGCCGACATCGGCGACGAGCAGGACATCCAACAGAGCCTCTCCACCTTCAGCGCCCATCTCAAGAACATCGTCCGCATCGTCGAGACTGTGGGCAACAACGCCCTTATCCTGATGGACGAGATGGGGGCGGGAACCGACCCTGCCGAGGGAGCCGCGCTTGCCAAAGCCCTGCTCGATCACTTGATGACCCACAATGCCCGCATCGTAGCGACCACTCACTACGGGGAGCTTAAGGAGTACGCTTACGCCCGCGCGGGAGTCGAGAACGCCAGCGTAGAGTTCGACACAGAGACACTGTCGCCGACCTACCGCATTCTGCTAGGTGTTCCGGGCATGTCGAATGCGCTCTATATCGCTTCCAGAATAGGATTGCGGGCGGAGATCGTCGCAGACGCTCGCGCATTTCTCTCCAACCGTGAAATCGAGACCGGAGAGCTTCTGCAGCAGATCGAGCAGAGCCGCAGGCAGGCTCGGGAGGCGGAGACCGCCGCTGCCCGCGCCCGCGACGAAGCCTTCGCCGCTCGCGAGGAGTATCAGACGAGGGTGCAGCAGATCGCAGAGGTGCAGCGCACCGTCCGCCAGCAGGCACAGGAGGAGGCCCGCGAAATTCTGCGCCGCACCAGCGACAAGGCCGAGAATATCCTCAAAGACCTCCAGAAGATGAACAAGGGGGCTAAGAAGGGGCCAAGCGTACGCCAGCGGATCACTTCGCTGCGCGGCGACGCCTACTCCGCCCTCTCCGACAATCCGACGAACACGCCCCTCGAAGAGCTCGCGCCGATCGACCCGAGCCATGTGTTCAAGATGGGAGACAGAGTTCGCGTGCTTTCGCTAAATATGGACGGGCAGATTCTCGAGAATCCGAGGGAGGGGCTGGCGGCGGTGCAGATCGGTGTGATGCGGGCGACGCTTCCGCTCGATCAGCTGCGCCCGATGCCGAAGACCGAGGCGGCGGCCGCCGACCGCAAAGCCACTCGCAAGAATGACGGCGAGACGACCGGCGCGAGCATCATAGCCATGCGAAAGGCGATGCAGATCGCTCCGGAACTGATGCTGCGGGCGATGCGCGTGGAGGAGGCCCAGCCTCTGCTCGACAAGTACGTGGACGACGCCTATGCCGCAGGTATGGGACATGCTCGGATCATCCACGGCAGGGGGACTGGAGCGCTGCGACGGGCAGTATGGGACCATCTCCAGGGTCACCCGGCGGTGGCTGCTCTCCGTCTCGGCAACGAGGGCGAAGGCGGTGAAGGCGCGACAGTCATCACCTTCAAAAGCTAACTTGTCGATGGTACGACAGATTGAGGAACGGCGATGCAGAGGGCGCTGATAACGGAATTTTTTCACCGGAGCATGTCATTCGCGGCTGCCCGGGAACGGAAGGGAAGGCAGACGGCATGATCTGGCGTAAATTTGGGCTGACAGCGGCGGCGTTGCTGATTTGGGGATGCGGGCCGCAGGTGGCTCCGGACAAGCAATCAGCTTCAGCGGATGGGGATCTGAAGACTGCTCCTGAGATCGCGCTACCGATTACGAAGGGCTCCGCGCCAGTCGCTCTCTCTTCTTGGAAGGGCAAGGTTGTTTTGATAGATTTCTGGGCGACTTGGTGCGGGCCATGTCGCGACAGCATTCCGGAGATCGAGCGGATCTATCAGAAATATCACGGGCAGGGACTGGAGGTCGTCGGAATCTCCGTTGACGAGGCGAGTACCGCCCCACTTGTTCCGGCGTCCGTCAAGGAGCTTGGGATGACTTATCCTGTCGTGCTTGCCTCGGACATCGCGGATATCCGCTCGAAATACGTCTTCAGCGCCATCCCGCACATGTTCCTGATTGACAAAAAAGGAAACATCAGCCAGTCCATCGAGGGGTATGATCCCAGCGGAAATTTGGATGCGAAGGTTGAGGCACTTCTGAAGGAGACGAACTAGGAGTGGGTGCAGCAGCCAGCCAAGCGATGTTCATAGGGGCGTGATTCTTCGCAGTGGATGACAGAGGTTTGCCTGGGGAGCCTCAGACATCTCTGGTTGTGAGGCCAGCGGGGTCCTTCGCAGGAGTAATCGCGACCCAAAGCAGGAAGAGCCGATTCAGGCAAGTAAAGCAAAAATGGGACAAAATCACGATACCGGTGGCGCCCCAGCCGAGGCGCACCACATTGAACGATTTCTCGTCCGGTCGATCTGCGGTCTGCATTGTATTCATTCCTGTCGTCGCGGAAGGTAATGGCTACGTGCTGTTAAGTTGTGCTAGATAATAGCATATTTCTGCTGCAAAGCAGTTAGTGCCGGGCACACAGAATCTTCATGGATTTTACCTCCGCTACGATCCTGAAATAGATATGTTTGCAAGTATTCGAAATATTTTCGGCACCGGCCTTCTCCTATATCGACATCCTGCTTGTCGCCGCTCTGCTCG
>JANXLO010000101.1 GCA_025355115.1 Chthonomonadaceae bacterium | reverse complement strand
AAGGAAGACTTGCTCTGGTTTAGCGAGGCCGTCTTCGGCACAGGCGCCGGGATCTTTTTCCTCGGCTACTTCCTTTTCGAGGTGCCGAGCAATCTTCTGCTGGAGAGATTCGGGGCCAGAAAATGGATCGCTCGCATCATGTTCACATGGGGCGCGATCGCCATGGCGATGATGTTCATCAACAGTGTGCACACGTTCTACTTCATGCGATTCCTGCTAGGGCTGGCGGAGGCTGGCTTCTTCCCCGGCGTTATCCTCTACATGACCTACTGGTTCACGGCGAAGGAGCGCGCACAGATCGTCGCCCTGTTCATGACGGCGAACGCGATCTGCTTCATTTTTGGTGGGCCGGTCTCCGGGCTAATTCTTGACAAGTTCAAGGGCGTCGGCGGCCTTGCCGCATGGCAGTGGCTCTTTCTGCTGGAGGGCCTTCCTGCCGTGCTTCTCGGATTCGTCGTGCTGTTCTATCTCCCTGACGGCCCGGCGAAGGCCAAATGGCTTACGCCGCAGGAGCGAGATTGGATCATCGCCCGCTACAAAAGAGAACAGAGCAGCATCTCCAAAGGTCACTCCTCTCTGCGCGACGCGCTCGTCAATCCTCATGTCTGGCTCTTCAGCGCACTCTACTTCTCGCTCGTCGTCGGGATGTACGGGCTTGGCCTCTGGATGCCAACCATCGTCAAAAATTTCGGAAAGATGAGCTCACTCCAGGTAGGCTTGTTGACCGCAGTGCCCTTCATAATCTCCGGGACCTGTATGGTCTTCAATGGCTGGCACTCCGACAAGACGAATGAGCGCCGACTGCATATCACGATACCTGCGATATTCGGAGCCATCGGTTTGCTGCTGAGCGCCTATCTGCCGGAGCCCTGGATGAAGCTTGCCTCCCTTGGTCTGGCGGCAGCGGGAATGTGGTCGACGCTGGGGCCGTTCTGGTCGCTTCCAACCTCCATTTTGGCGGGAACCGCAGCGGCGGGCGGTATCGCCTTCATCAACTCGGTCGGCAATCTAGGCGGCTTCATCGGCCCCTTCGTAGTCGGACGTATCAAGCAGGTGACGCATGACGAGAAGCTGGGTCTTGTGTTCCTCGCCTGCTCAATCTTCTGCGGCTCAATGATCGCTCTCACTGTCCCGCGTCGCAAAGCAGTGAGCAGCGATCCTGTCCCCGAGTACGCCGAGCGCCCAGTGTAAAGGCCTTCAGAGCATGAGAGTTAGCTCAGAGCGAGACATTCGACATCATTCCGTGTCGGGGGAGGTGTAACTTCGGTAATCCGTTTTTCGGCGCCAGGATACTCATTCCTTGGACTGCAGCATGCGTCTTGTCCGGGTTGACGGTGGGCTCGCTGCGACTTGCCTGGTACTTGTCTATCCCTGTCATCGTGCTATGTTTCGTTGCCGTGTTCTGCATCGTACACAGTTGGAAGAGTAGAGGATAGCCTATCTTCGACAGGGGCAAGCATTAAATCATAAGGAATATGATTTATGTCGATGAAAGCCGGCCCGATGCCACACAACGCATCGGACCATATGAAAGGGTGTGCAGCGAGGAGGCCGATCTTATGCAGGAAGTGTTGCCGGAGGAGCAGTTGGCGGGATTTATTGCCAGGTATTCTCCCGAAATCGCTGAATTGGCAAATGCTGCGCTGGTGAAGTTGCGAGGTTATTTTCCAGGGGCGATGGAGCTCATCTATGATAACTACAACGCGCTTGCCATTGGATTCAGTCCGACGGAGCGGACTTCCGATGCCATCGTGTCGCTTGCGCTCTATCCGCGCTGGGT
>JANXLO010000094.1 GCA_025355115.1 Chthonomonadaceae bacterium | reverse complement strand
GTGTCCTCGCTGCTCCCGCATCACACCGGCCGCGACGGCGGCAATGCCCAGCCCTCCGCTCAGGATGCAGCAAGCGAAGCAACAGGCAGGGCCATTCATCACCACGGTCGCCGTGCTCTTCGCGGCGCTGCTGATATGGGGAGTTTTTCGTGTACGCGAGTGGCGCGATCAGGCTCGAATTGAGCATGATAAAGAGATGTACACTCCGTTTTTATTGCCGCAGGGCAGCGCCGGGAATGCGGCGGACACTCCCGGAGCAGCGGCGATGTCGGAAGCGGAGCAGAACCGCCGACGGGCAGCCATCGAAATCGATGATCAGAACCGCCGGAACGCCGTCCATTTTGAGGAGATGACTCGGCGGAACGCCGCGAGGGCACACGAGTTCGGGGGGCAGCCCTTTTCAGGAAGTCGGCCCGCAGATCAATTCAACGGAGCGTCAGGAGGGATGAATCCCGCAGGAGCCAGCCCTGGGGGAATGGGAAACAGGTTCGGGGGACGCTGATCCTGCCTGGCCTACGGCCGGTGAGGCGGGCATGCACCGTGCTGTATGGGGACGCCCTGGCCGGAAAGGAAGTGCCTGCGCCGCTCGTCCACATAAGCGATAACTTCCTGGCGCCGAGCCAGCATGTCGGATCGAATCTGCGGAGTCCAGCCGGTAATCAGCCACGGTCGCGGCCCGGTGATCTGATCGATGATCGCCGCTACCTCCGAGCGACGCGCATAGAAGACATACTCTCCCAAGACGTGCTCGTTCGCCACTCTGGGAACAGCGACCAGCTCGCTCCACGGCCCAAACGGCCCACGCGAGCGCTCATAGACCCAGATCAGATTTTCCAATGGAATCAGCGTGACACTTAAAGAGCGGGTCACGAGCGCCCAGTTCTGAGTGAATAGCGCGGGGCCAATCGTGCGGCACCCCGCCCTCATTTCAGCTTCGATCGCCTGACCGATCGCCTGTGGAGGCCCGAACCGCGATAGAAGCCTGCCGATCGGATGCGTCAAGGGGTTGCCTCTGCGCATGAGAGCGATGACTGCATACCCCGCCGGCACTGCCATGAAAAGAAGAGGGATCCACAGCATACCGAGAAGGAATGAGGTGCCATGGCCGGGGCCGTTGGAGGCGTCAGGCAGGCAGTACAGTGCGTAGGGCAGCAGGTCAGGCTTTGGCTGCCCGCGGCTCTGCACCACGGTTTCGACGGCCTGCCTGTCCTTCTGCTCCAGTTCCGTGAGGGTGCCGACGAAGGGGGAGCCAGACAGGCCCGGCAGCACCAGCAGACTCTTTCCTCCCACATCAACCAGATGGTAGGTGTATTTTTCGCGTGTGAAGTCGTATTTCGGGAGCCGCCCGGACAGGTCGGTGATGTTCCACTCCAGATCGACCGCGTTGGGGGCTTTCAAGCTGACATGCCGGTTTGAAAACGAGTTCAACGTCTCATGGCCGCGCAGGTCCGATGCTGTGATGGCCTTCGGAGGCTTTGATGCGCTGTCCTCTGCGGGCTGGCCGACCGGCTTGCTGTTTGACCTCATCGCGACGAACAAAATGCCGAACACTGTCGTCATGATGCCCAAAATAGTCAAGTTTATCGTCAGAAGGTTCTGAGTAGTTCGCTTGATATGCCCGTCAATGAGGGATCCGTACATTTCCGTCACTCCATGAACTGCGCGATCAAAATAGGGGGCCGCTGCAATAGTGTTCGCTAAGCCAAGCAAGATTCCTGCTGTGGCCTGGCATACGGCATGCGGAAGGTGCGGATGAGTCTGTCTTCAAGCAGGAGCCATTGTGGCCCCTCTATTTCCCCAGCCCGCCGGACTTAGAGATCCAGTTGGTGTCAATTTCCAGTGCCATCAGCAGCTCGGACAGTTGCCCCACATGGCCCTGCAGGTGACGCAGATTCAGGAGCTGATGGGAGAGCTTGCTCATGTTCTTGTACCACGAAAAGCCCGTTTCGTCGGAATCGAGGTCGAGCTGATCGACGGTCGAGTCGACAATCCCATCGATGAATCGGACGTAGTCGAGGATCTCATTTCTCAGGTAGATTTCCGCCCCCTCAGGGAGCTCGAAAGGCTCCACTTCCTCTGGATTGCTCCAGAGCCTCTGGTGAATTCCCTCTTTCCGTCCGGGCCAGGGCTGAAATGCCTCCTCGTTCTGACCCATATACAGGTGTGTAAAGAAAGCGGCGTGAAAGGCGATCCGCCAGAACGTGCGCGGGTGCTTGCCCTCAGTCCACGTGCTCTCCGGACACTTCTCCACGCAGTCCGCCAGCATCGCTAGCCCTGCGTGATGCTGCTCCTTAAGCGCGTCTCGGATCTCCATTTCAATTCCCCTTACAAATATTTTCCCAGTCAAGCAGAGTCAGCGGCAACGGGACCCTACGGTTCACGAAGCATCTCACGAAGAATGTTGTTGCCGCTGGCCTGCTCTATTTCGTCACAGTAGAGCTTCCAGGCAACCGGATCTTTATGGCGGCGGTGCAGCTTCATGTGGCATCGGATGCAGATAGGATATGCGGTAAGATGGGGACCGAAGGGCTCAGAGTAGTCCTCCGCGTGATGGTGCAGGACACCCTCTCGCTGCCCGCAGGCACAGCATTCGGCAGGCCGTTCAATCTGACCACTTCGATACATTTTTAGGAGCCATGCGGACGCCTTTCCCCTCTGCGCTCCGCTAAAGCCGTTGTAAGCGTTCATTCTCCTGCTTTCATTGAGGGGAACAGCCGAGGAAACAGGTCTCGAGTAGCGTGGATAAAGCTAGCAAGATAGTTATGGGAAGAGTGTAAGAATAATGGAACGCTAGACTTTTGCCTGAAAAGACGCGCACGACGGTCCAACGACCTAACTCCAAATCAAGCGCATCTCACTCGCATTTCACTGCAAGGGCCAGCCGCCGTGTTCTTCGATCAATTCGTCAATGGCCCGCATAAGACAGATAGTCTCATCCAGCGCGGCGACTACCTTGCCGTAATGTGCCACGTTCTCCGGGGAGAGAGTGCGCCCTTTCCGATCCT
>JANXLO010000091.1 GCA_025355115.1 Chthonomonadaceae bacterium | reverse complement strand
GTCGCCTCCCTCATCGCCTATCGCCGCCGCACGGAGCGCCTCATCGAGAGGGTCGCGACCACCAGACTTCCGACAGCGCATTTTGGAGACTTCATCGCCTATGTCTACGAAGCCAGCGTGGCCCCCTTCCAGGCTGTCGCTTTTGTGAAAGGCGACATCAGCGACGGCGAGCCGACGCTCGTCCGAGTTCACTCCTCCTGCGTTACCGGTGATCTGCTCGACTCACTGCGCTGCGACTGCGGGAGTCAGCTTCACCACGCCCTGCAGCAGATATCCGAGGCGGGCAGAGGCGCACTTATCTACCTGGAGCAGGAGGGGCGCGGGATCGGCCTCATCAACAAATTGAAGGCCTACGAGCTTCAGGATCACGGGGCCGACACCGTGCAGGCCAACGAGATGCTCGGCTTCAAGCCCGACCTGCGAGACTACGGCATCGGCGCGCAGATCATGGCGGACATTGGCCTGAAGAAAGTACGCTTCATGACCAACAACCCCAAAAAAGTGGCGGGGCTGGAGGGCTACGGTCTGGAGATCGTCGAGTGGGTCCCGCTGCCCGTCGCGCCCAATCCCTACAACTATCGCTACCTGAAGACCAAGCAGGAGAAGATGGGGCATCTGCTCGATATGGACGCCTTCACCTCGGAAGGAGTCCTTCCCGTCCTCGACGAACAGGCGTCTTAGCGGCTGCTCCCTCGACGTTCTGTTTTTATGGCGTACGGGCTGAGCGCGCCGCGCCAATTCGCAACTTATTTTCTCTAGTCTGAACCTCGGAGCAGTCATGCCGCATCAAACAATTGAAGGGCCGATCACCGCGCAGGGGCTGCGTCTCGGCATAGTCGTCAGCCGTTGGAACGAGTTCATCACGAAAGCTCTGCTCGAAGGGGCGCTGGACGCCGTGCGACGGCACGGCGGGAGCGAGGATATGGTCACGGTAGTGTGGGTGCCCGGCAGCTTCGAGATTCCTGTCGCGATTCAGGCGCTGGCGAAGACAGGCAAGTTCGATGGTCTGATCGCGCTCGGCTGCGTCATTCGCGGCGCGACGTCGCACTACGATCAGATCGCATCGGCGGTCACTTCGGGCTTGAACAGTGTGGCTCTTGAGACGGGACTGCCGGTCTCGTTTGGCGTCATCACGGTTGAGAGCATCGAGCAGGCGATTGAGCGGGCGGGCAGCAAGGCGGGCAACAAAGGCGCGGAGGCCGCCCTCGTCGCCGTCGAGATGGCACATGTGCTGAAGCAGATTCGGGCGTGAGGTTCGCGAGAGGGGTGCGCAAATGTCCTGGCGGCGAGTCCTGGGTTCTCTGCTTATTTTCGTGACTGGCGCAGGCGCAGGTGGCTTCCTGCTGCATGCGTATGCTGCCCGGCCGGACAATCCGACTGAGGCGCAGAGTCGCGCGCTGCATCTGCTGGAGCAGCCCCCGATCGCCATGAGCATCGGCGACAACCGCATTGTCGAAGCCGTCAAGCGAATCGCCCCTGCCGTGGTTAACATCGACACGGTCGGCAAAGTTCACTCGGAAGAGACAGTCAGCCCGCTCACCTATGGCATGGAGGTTCGGGGCAAAGGCTCCGGCGTCATCCTGACTCCGGACGGCTACGTAGTCACCAACAGCCATGTCATCGAGGGCGCAAACCGGATTCGTGTCACTCTCCCCGACGGAGCCTGGTACTACGCGCATCTGGTCGGCAAGGATGCCCGCACCGATCTCGCCGTGGTCAAGATTGACGCTCACAATCTTCCGGTCGCTCATCTCACAGACTCCGATCAGGTTCAGGTTGGTGAGTGGTCGATTGCCCTCGGCAACCCGATGGGTCTCGGCTCCACGGTGACCGTCGGCGTCGTGAGCGCGCTCAACCGCAGCAACCTCCAACTCGACGAAGGCCGAAGCCTCGACGGCGCGATTCAGACCGATGCCCCTATCAATCGCGGCAACTCCGGCGGCGCCCTCGCTAACATCAACGGCCAACTCATCGGGATCAACACCGCCATTCTGAGCGCGGGCCCCAATGGCGGCAGCATCGGCCTCGGCTTCGCCCTCCCCGCCAATGTCGTTCGCCGCGTGGCCCGCGAGCTGATCGCTACCGGCAAAACCACCTTCCATGCCCCCCGCCAGGCCTGGATTGGCGTTGCCCTGGACCCTGTTCCTGTCGAGCGCGGTCAGGAGCTGGGCCTGCCCCCGGACACTGGCGCTGTCGTAAATAAGGTTCTCCCCGAAACCCCCGCCGCGAGCGCTGGCCTGCAGGAGGGAGACGTCGTCCTCTCCGTGGACGGCAAGCCAATCGGCGATGTGCGTGATGTCCGCGAGGCCATTACTAACCACCGCAACGGTGAGACTGCGACCCTCCGAGTTCTCCGCCCCGGCGAAGCCCACCCGCGCGAAATCCGCCTAAAAGTTCAGGAGCGCCCCGATCTCCTGAAATAAGCGAATGCTTTCACATCACGTGACGAAATCAAGTGAACGCCAGCAGTAAATCGTTAGGAGCGTCTTGACGTGCCCCCTCTGATTGTGCTATACTGTATCCCCAATTCACAGAGTCGTGAACGGACTAACCGTTTGGAAACGTGATCCTCGATCTTCCCGTAGGGTGCCCCTCCGACCTGCAAAAAGAACCGCGTTCCGTTTCTCCACGGCGACCTGCTGTACGATCATCCTGCGCGGCTGGCATCACTGCCGCCGACGGCCCTGGGGAGATGCTGAAACGTGAAATCCAGACCCGGAAGACTGCCTGCGGCGCATGGCCTCTACGACCCGCAGTTCGAACACGATGCCTGTGGAGTTGGATTTGTCGTGCACATTAAGGGCATCAAATCCCATTCCATTATTGAAAACGCGCTCGATATCCTCAAGAATCTCGCCCATCGCGGAGCCACGGGCTGCGACCCGCAGACAAGCGACGGCGCAGGAATCCTGCTCCAGATACCCCACGATTTTTTTGCCGCGAAGCTTGCTGCCGTGGGCGTCTCTTTGCCTGCTCCAGGACAGTACGGAGTTGGGATGTTCTTCCTGCCGGCCGACGCGGAAGAACGCTCCTTGTACCAGCGAATCATCGAGCGCACTGCCGCTGATATTGGGCAGCCTCTGCTGAGTTGGCGAAGCGTTCCTGTGGATCACGACCAGCTCGGCTGGCTCGCCCGCAGCGTCGAGCCGGTCATTCTGCAGGCGTTTTTCGCTCGCGCCGCTGACCTCCCCGACCAACTCGCATTCGAGCGCAGGCTCTTTCTGCTGCGCAGGCGCATTCAGAACGAGATCGCAAATCTCGACCTGGAGCACGAGGGCTACTTCTACGTCAACAGCCTCTCCTCCCGCACGATTGTCTACAAGGGCCTGCTGATGGCGGATCGCATCGCCGCTTACTTCACGGACCTGCAGAATCCTGCCGTCGTGAGCGCGCTCGCTCTCGTGCATCAGCGATTCTCCACCAACACTTTTCCCACCTGGGATCTGGCGCATCCGTTCCGCTACATCGCCCACAACGGCGAGATAAACACGCTACGCGGAAACCGCAACTGGATGCGATCCAGAGAGGCTCGGATGACCTCCGAGGTCTTCGGGGACGAGTTGCCCAAGCTGTTCCCGCTGGTCAACAAGTCCGGCTCCGACTCTGCCACCCTTGACAACGCCATCGAGCTGCTCACCCTCGCCGGTCGCAGCCTGCCGCATGTTATGATGATGCTCATACCCGAAGCGTGGGACAAAGATCCGCAGATGTCGGCGGAGAAAAAGGCGTTCTACGAGTACCACGCCTGCCTCATGGAGCCCTGGGACGGGCCTGCCGCCGTGCCCTTTACCGACGGCGTCTGCATTGGAGCCGTCCTAGACCGCAACGGCCTGCGTCCGGCCCGATACATTGTTACCGAGGACGATCTCGTCATAATGGCCTCCGAAACTGGCGTCCTGCCGGTCGATCCGGCACGGGTGCGCAGCAAGGGCCGACTGCAGCCCGGCAGAATCTTCCTCGTGGATACCGAGCAGGGCCGCATCGTCAGCGATGAAGAGATCAAGCGAGATGTCTGCGGCAGCCAGCCTTATGGGGAGTGGCTTGCCGCGAACCTCCAGACCCTGAAGGACATCGAGCCCGCTTCTCCCGAGCAGATCGCCGCCGAGCATCGAGACTCAGAGCCACTGCTCGTCCGGCAGCAGGCGTTCGGTTACACTCTGGAGGACATTCGGATCATTCTGCATCCGATGGCGACCAATGGCGAGCAGCCTCTGGGCTCCATGGGCACAGACACGCCGCTGGCAGTGTTATCCAATCGCCCGCACCTGCTGTACAATTATTTCAAACAGCTCTTTGCGCAGGTCACCAATCCGCCCATCGATCCGATTCGGGAAGAGCTGGTCACTTCATTGGTGGACTACATCGGGGGCGGGGGCAGCCTGCTCTCCGAGGGGCCGGAGCACGCCTGCCAAATCCGTCTGGAGCGCCCGCTCCTCACCAACACAGAACTCGAGCAGATTCGGCACATACGCTCCTCGGACTTCCGCGCGCGCACACTCTCCACGCTATTCACAGTCGGGGAGGAGAGCGGGCTGGAGAGGGCGCTCGATGCGCTCTTCGCGGCGGCCGATCGCGCCGTCGAGGAGGGAGTCACCTTCTTCGTCCTATCCGATAGAGGAGTGTGCGCGGAGAGATCGCCTATTCCGGCTCTGCTCGCCACCTCCGCCCTGCACCATCACCTCGTTCGGCAAGGGACTCGCAATCAGGTGAGTCTTATCATCGAGACGGGCGAAGCGCGGGAGGTGCAGCATTTCTGCCTGCTGGTCGGCTACGGGGCGAGCGCCATCAACCCTTACCTCGCCTATGAGACGATCGAGGATATGAAGGCTCGGAACATCCTGCCCGCCGATTTGAGCGCCGAAAAAGCCATCGATAAATTCATCAAAGCGGTAGACAAGGGCATGATCAAGACGTTCGCCAAGATGGGAATCTCGACACTCCAGAGCTATAAGGGGGCGCAGATTTTTGAGGCGATCGGGCTGGATCAAGAGCTAGTCGAGCGGTACTTCACCGGAACGCCCTCCCGGCTGGGCGGCGTAAAGCTGGAGGTGCTGGAGCGCGAGGCCGTCGCACGTCACGCCTTCGCCTATCCACCGATGCACATTCCGGAGAATCTCGATCTCGATCCGGGCGGGCAGTACCAGTGGCGCCGGTTTGGTGAGCATCATCACTATAACCCCGACACCGTCGCCAAGCTCCAGCAGGCGGTGCGGGCCGACGACTACAAGACCTTCAAGACGTTCACCAAAGCGGCGGATGACGTCAGTGAGAATCTCTCCACGTTGCGCGGGCTGCTGCGCTTCGTTCCCGGCACTTCTGTTCCCATCGATGAGGTGGAGCCCGCGAGCGAGATCGTGAAGCGGTTCGTGACGGGGGCGATGTCGCTAGGCTCGATCAGCCGGGAAGCCCATGAGACGCTCGCCATCGCGATGAATCGCATCGGCGGGAAGAGCAACACTGGGGAGGGCGGGGAGGACCCCGTTCGCTATGTACCGGCGCCCAACGGCGACAGCCGTCGCAGCGCCATTAAGCAGGTCGCGTCAGCTCGCTTCGGGGTCACCGCGCACTATTTGGTCAACGCGGACGAGCTTCAGATCAAGATGGCGCAGGGCGCGAAGCCGGGCGAGGGTGGGGAGTTGCCGGGCCACAAGGTGGATCGCTACATCGCCGACATTCGACTCTCGACGCCTGGAGTGACGCTCATTTCGCCGCCGCCTCACCACGACATCTACTCAATCGAGGATTTGGCGCAGCTGATCTTCGATCTGAAGAACGTCAATCCGAAGGCGCGCATCTCCGTCAAGCTGGTCTCGGAGGTAGGCGTCGGTACGGTCGCCGCAGGCGTCGCGAAGGCTCACGCCGATCACGTCCTCATCAGCGGCTACGACGGCGGGACAGGCGCATCACCGATCTCTTCAATAAAGCACGCAGGCATCCCCTGGGAGATGGGGCTCGCCGAGACGCAGCAGGTGCTGGTTAAGAACGATCTGCGCGGGCGAATTCGTGTGCAGACAGACGGGCAGCTGAAGACTGGCCGCGATGTCGTTGTCGCCGCGCTGCTTGGGGCCGAGGAGTTCGGCTTCTCCAGCGCGCCGCTGGTCGCCATGGGCTGCATCATGATGCGCGTATGCCACCTCAATACCTGTCCGGTCGGCATCGCCACTCAGGATCCTGTGCTTAGAGCCCGATTCGCCGGTCAACCGGAGAACGTAGTCGCGTTCTTCTTCTTCCTCGCCGAGGAGGTTCGCGAGCATATGGCGGAACTCGGCTTCCGAACTGTGGACGAAATGGTGGGGCGCATGGACCGTCTGGACTCCTCCGTTGCGGTGGCGCACTGGAAGGCGGACGGGCTTGACCTATCGCCCCTGCTCACAATGCAGTCGGTCGCCCCGGAGGTCGCGCATCGCTGCATCATCGGCCAGGATCATGGCCTGGACACCGCCATCGACCTCCATCTCATCGAGTTGGCGCAGTCCGCTCTGGATGACGCGACACCGGTCTCAATCGAGATGCCGATCTACAACCGCAATCGCACTGTCGGGACAATGCTTTCCGGTCGGATCGCGGCAAAATGGGGAGCGGAAGGTCTGCCTGAAGACACTATCCGCGTCAACTTCAACGGGTCTGCAGGACAGTCCCTCGGCGCCTTCCTCATGCGTGGGGTGACGCTGACGGTCGAAGGTGACGCCAACGATTATGTGGGCAAGGGCCTATCCGGAGGGCGCATCGTCCTCTACCCTCCGAAGCAAGCTCCTTTCGACCCGGCGGAGAACATAATCGCAGGCAACACCATTCTCTACGGCGCGACGAGCGGTGAGGTCTATCTGCGCGGAACTGTCGGCGAGCGCTTCGCGGTCCGAAATAGCGGTGCGAACGCAGTTGTAGAAGGAACTGGAGACCACGGCTGCGAATATATGACGGGCGGCACGGTTGTAGTTCTCGGACGCACCGGACGCAACTTCGCGGCGGGCATGAGCGGCGGCGTCGCCTATATATGGGATCGCGAAGACGATTTCCGGCTTCGGCTGAACGATAACCACGGGCTGATCGTGCTGGAGCGAGTGACGGAAGCCCGCGACATAGAGGCTCTCAAAACCCTTGTAGAAAATCATCAGCGGCACACGCGGAGCGACCGCGCTGCTGCAATCCTTCAGCATTGGGAGGAGGCCTTGCCGCAGTTCGTCAAGGTCGTCTCACTGGAATTCCGACGGGCACAGGCCGCACAGGAGGCGGAGAAAGCGTCGGCTTGATCCAGCAATTGGATATATCAAGCATGAAGCAGTTCAAACTCGGCACTCTCGCTTGCTCCGCATGCGGAGGTGATATGCATCTTGAGCAGGCGAACCCAGAGATGATGGATGAAGGCAAGGAACCTTGCATTGTCTGTGAGAGATGCGGAAGTAGGGAGACGCGGAGCAGAATTATCGAGGGTATTTGCCCGTGCGGTGTGGTCACAGTCCTCCGTGATTTTGCCCTTTCAGCGCCGCAGTTGCCATTACGGCTTTTCGTCACCGAGCTGTCCAAAGTCCCTTTTTTTCATCGGGATGGCAGAGGACTGAACCCCAGGGAAGCCTGTACTCAATGCACCCAATGCTTCGTTTGCAAGCTGGCTATTGACACCCAGGCGTGCGCGTGGGAGGAGGTCCCACTCGAGGGCCTGCTCGACAAGACTGGACTGACGCAACATTACGTCTATCTTCATCCGGCATGTCATCCCGCTTTCGAGGCATGGTTTGATAGATACGTGGGCAAATTGCGTCAGGAGGAGTCAAACCGCAATCAGTCGGCGGCGCATCGGGAGCAGTGCATTGCGGAGGCTATTTGCATCGAATGCGGGAAGTCGCTGTCGCTCATAGACCGCTTTTCAGGACGAGTCCGACACAAAGCATGCCAGCCCAAAATTGTCAGGGCTGCATTAGCGAAGAGCAGTAAGATTTCCAAGACTGCTCCAAAAAAGTCGGTGAAGAAGAAAAAAAGCTGAGCCCCAAGCAGGGCGCCCGGCAGCCTCGAATGGCAAGGAAAAGATATGGCTGATCCGAAAGGGTTTTTGAAATACGGGCGTGAGCTTCCCCCCCGCCGCTCAGTTGAAGAGCGCAAACACGACTGGATCGAGGTCTATCTGGAGTTCCCGGATGAGAAGCTGCAGAGGCAGGCGGCTCGCTGCATGGACTGTGGTATCCCCTTCTGTCATAACGGCTGCCCGCTTGGCAATATCATCCCGGATTGGAACGATCTAACGTATAGGGGCCGGTGGCGCGAGGCCCTCGCTGAGCTTCACGCCACCAACAACTTTCCGGAGTTCACCGGCAAGCTTTGCCCCGCTCCCTGCGAGGCCGCCTGTGTGCTGGGCATCAATCAGGATGCCGTCGCCATCAGGCGCATCGAGGAGAGCCTCGGCATGCGGGGGTGGAGCGAGGGCTGGATCAAGCCCGAACCGCCTGAAGTTCGCACCGGCAAAACGGTTGCCATCGTCGGATCTGGCCCCGCAGGAATGGCTGCCGCACAGCAGCTGAACCGGGCAGGCCACACTGTCACAGTCTTCGAACGCGCAGACAAAGTAGGCGGCTTGCTCCGTTACGGTATCCCTGATTTCAAGATGGAGAAGTGGGTGCTGGATCGCCGTGTGCAGCAGATGGAGGCGGAGGGCGTCGTCTTCCGCACGAACACCAATGTTGGAGCGGATATTTCTGCGGCGGAACTGAAGTCGCAGTTCGACGCGATTCTGCTCGCGGGCGGCTCGACCAAATCGCGTGATCTTCCGGTGCCGGGGCGCGATCTCGAGGGCATCTACTTCGCGATGGAGTTCCTCCCGCAGCAGAACAAAAAAGTGTCCGGGGTCTGGTCGGAGGATCATCCTCAGCTAACCGCGGAAGGCAAGCGCGTCGTGATTTTGGGCGGCGGTGACACCGGCGCGGACTGCCTTGGAACAGTCCATCGCCAGGGCGCGGCGGAGGTCTATCAGTTTGAAATTCTGTCGAAGCCTCCTTCTGAGCGAGACGAGACAATGCCCTGGCCCTTCTACCCCATGCTCCTCCGTACTTCCGCGGCGCACGAGGAGGGCGGCAAACGGGACTGGAGCATCAGCACGAAGCACTTTTCCGGTGAGGATGGCAAACTGAAAAAGCTGCACGGCATCCGGGTTGAATGGTCGGCCCCGGATGCGACTGGACGCCGCAAAATGGAGGAAGTTCCTGGCTCGGAGTTCGAGATCGAGTGCGACCTAGTGCTGCTGGCGCTCGGCTTTCTTCACCCTCAGCCCGAAGGCCTCCTTACGGATCTAGGAGTAGAGCTTGATGCTCGTGGCAACGTTAAATCCGACGGCTGCTACGCCAGCAGCATGCCCGGCGTCTTCGCATGCGGCGACATGCGGCGCGGGCAGTCGCTCATAGTCTGGGCCATCGCCGAGGGCCGCGAGGCCGCCAGCAATGTGGATCGTCACCTGATGGGCGATTCACAGCTCCCCCTGACCCGAGGCTCCGCTCTCACCGTATAGCACTAAAGTAAGAACTCGCCACGAAGGGAGGTCGATCATGAAGTATATGAATTTAGGCAAAACAGGGCTGAAGGTCTCCCGTATATGCCTGGGATGCATGAGCTATGGTCTGGCGGATCGGGGAGCGCACCTCTGGACGATAGATGAGGAGCAGAGCCGTCCCTTTCTCTCACGCGCCATTGAACTCGGGATCAATTTCTTCGACACGGCGAATGTCTATTCAGATGGCACGAGCGAAGAGATACTCGGGAGGGCAGTGCGGGACTTTGGGAGACGTGACGAACTGGTTATCGCGACCAAGGTGCATGGCCGTATGCACGCCGATGTCAACGGAGCCGGGCTTTCGCGAAAAGCGATCCTCAGTGAGATCGATGCCAGCCTCAAACGATTGGGGATGGACTATGTCGATCTCTATCAGATTCATCGATGGGACTCTGCCACTCCGATTGAAGAGACACTTGAAGCCCTCCATGATGTCGTCAAAGCAGGTAAGGCGCGCTACATCGGAGCCTCTTCCATGTACGCCTGGCAGTTCTGCAAAGCCCTGATGCTCGCGGATCGCCACGGCTGGACCCGCTTTGTCTCCATGCAGAATCACTATAATCTGCTCTACCGCGAGGAAGAGCGCGAGATGATGAGCCTCTGCCAATCGGAAGGCGTGGGTGTGATTCCCTGGAGCCCGCTTGCCAGAGGCCGCCTCGCGCGTCCTTGGGAGACAGAATCCAACACAATGCGCGCTGAAACGGACGTCTTCGGCAAGACGCTCTATAATAAAATGGAGGATGTCGACAAAGCAGTTGTTGAGCAGGTCGGCGGTCTCGCGCAGGCGCATGGAGTCCCCCGAGCACAGATCGCTCTGGCTTGGCTTCTCGCCAAACCAGGGGTGACCTCGCCTATCGTCGGAGCGACGAAGCCCCATCACCTGGAGGATGCGGTCGCCGCGCTCGATGTCGAGCTCTCGCCCTCTGAGGTCGCTGCTCTCGAGGCACCGTATCTGCCGCACCACGTAGCCGGTTTCTCATAGGGCGCCGCGCTCGCGCTGATCAGGTTACTTTTTCGCGGGCGGCGGAGCGACTGTAAGCGTGACGAGAGGGGCGACGTACCAGACTTTCATCACGAAGTTGACGCTGACATTGGCCATAACCGCGAGCGGATAGTTCTGGATCGGGCGGGCGTCTGCTGCCGCCTTCAGAGTAATCGTGCCCTTGTTCTGCCCTTCAGGAATGGTGACTCCGTCGTCGCAGGTGATGCCAGGGGGCAGGGGATTGGTGAAGATCCCTCCCAGATGATTAATCTTCAGGTCGAGAGTGACGGGCTTGGTGTAGTCGGCTCGACGCTTGATCGTCACCTCAATTTTCGCTGTGCCGCCAGGCATCAGCGTTATCTGCTGTGCGCTGGTCGAAACCTCAATGTCGTTCGGCTCTGAGACGGCGACCGCGGCAGTCACAACTTCCATCTGCCCGCGCCCGCCTCCCGGCATATAGATCTCCTCCAGCGGATGGGCGGTGCGCGTGACGCTGACGGGCTTGCCGTCTGCTCCAGGCAGCATCGCCGTGCCCACAACCTCCACGGTGGCGAAGTCTATCTTCGCATCAGGCGCGGCGGAGAGGATGATCGGTCCCTGCGTCATCTCCGGCGGAATCGTAAGAGCCGACGCGGTGACTCCTGGCGGCAAGCCCTTCACATCGATCTTTATCTCCGCGGTGGCTCCGGCCTTGCGCTCGACCAGGACAAACCAGGCGGTGCGGTTGCCGGGAGCGATCATCGCGCGGTCCACATCGCACTTCAGGCGAAAGTCGGGTAGTATGGGCAGCGCGGAAAGATTGTAGAAGTAGGTCGGCCCGCCGTGCCCGGCCAGATCACGAATCTCGACAGTGAAGTCACCCGCTCCCGGCGCAGTCCATTCGATCCGTGAATCCTTCCCGATGGCGTCGTCGTTTTCCGCCAGCACATTGCCCTTCGCATCCCTAATTTTGATATCCGAGTCCATCTCCGAATCCAGCCGTCGCGCGGTCACTTCGAAGGCCCACGGCCCTGCTTTGGCGGCATGGAATGTGTAGCGATCGATCTGCCCTTCCCTAACCCAGGAGTTCACTCCGCCCGGTAAGGATAGCGCGCCCTTCACAGCTATTGGGGCTGAGGTGAGCGAGGCAGTGATCGTCTTAGTCCCACCCGATGAGGCGACAGGCGCAGTCGGCATGAAAGCGGCCTGAGGAGCGTCCACTACCACTAGCGACAGACGATTCGTGATTCCGTTCGGCAGCTTCAGGGCCGCTCCCCACTCGCCGGGAGGAGTTCCGGGAGGCACATCGAGGTTCACCGTCGTAGCGCCCCCGAGTCCGAAGCCTGCCACATGAAGCTCATTGGACTGACCGGGCCGTACGGCACAGGGTACTACTGAGGTGACGAAGGGCCTGCTCGTGATGTTCAGCCGGTAGACCCAGTTGGCGTTGCCCTGGTAACCGACGTCGCGGAGCATAATCGTGTATTCGCCAGCCTTCTCGAAGCGGTAGTGAAGTAGCGGGTCAGCGCGGTAGTAGTCGTCGTTGCGGGCAAGCTCATGGCCGGCCGTGTCGCGCAGGGTCAGCATAGGGTCGGCGTGCGGAGCGAGATCATGAATTTTGTCCTCCAGGCGCGCGCATAGCACGGCGAAGGTCACCTCCTGGCCCGCCTCGACCTTGAACTTAAAGCAGTCGACATCTTCCGCCGCCTGAATGCGACCGTTGACGACCGAGGGAATGGTGATAGCCTGGGCGTGGTCGGGGTCGTTGTTCGGCTCAATCTCGCTGACTTCCGGCTCGTCCCCTATAACTAGTAGTCCGACGGTCGAGCTGCCATGATGCGCTGTCGCCATACGGAACTCGCGCACGCCAAGTGGGGCATCTGCAGCGACCGTGACGCGCAGCGTGACTGACGGCACGCTCGGCACTGCATTCGGGGTCTTCGGATCTCGAGCGGGCCATCCCTTCTCCGGCGGCACCACCTCCGCCTTCACCCCAGGGCCCTGAAACATAGCCTTGTACGCCCCGTAGAGATTATTGCCTCCGCCGCCGTTCATCACGCCAGCCGTGACCACGACATCTGTAATCTTGCCGCGCTGGACGCCCGTCGGAAAGGTTGATATGATCATGGGAAACGCCGTCTGCCCGCCCGCGGGCTTCAAAGCACAGAGTATCCCCGCACTCAGCATCAGCGCAATGCACACCCAGAAAGAGTTGCGAACTCTCATGTCAGGTCTCTCCTACGAACTAATCTTCGACGATTGAATAGATATAGCGCAGCATCGGGAAGCGCTTCCGAATAGGTTGAGATTGTCGCCATAACAACCTGCACTATTTCGGTGAACCTTTTACAGGTGGAGCGACCTGAGGCTTTACGGGAAT
>JANXLO010000086.1 GCA_025355115.1 Chthonomonadaceae bacterium | reverse complement strand
CTGAAATTTCTCAGGGAGGAACCCGACTCGCCTGCGCGACGATAGGTCGCCAGCTGGCTTGCCAAGCAACAATGCCCGCCCGGAGGTCGGGCGGACATTGCCTAGCAGCATCATGATTGTCGTAGTTTTGCCCGCTCCATTGGGGCCGAGCAGACCGAAGACCTCTCCTCTCGTCACGTTCAAGCTCAGACTGTCAACAGCCTGGAACTTGCCAAAATTCTTGGAGAGTTGAATGGTTTCAATCGCGTTCAATTAACGTTGCCTCTGCCTCGTCAAACGACTACTTCGGGGCGGGCGTGACAGCCGCGGCGGGCGCATCCGTACGTACAACCTTCACAACTAGTCGAGAATGCCAGGTCTGCCCTTTCCAGGTCACGAGCGCTTCCACCAGATAGTCCCCCGCTGTCGTCGTGGCAGGCAGTTTCAAATTAAACCTCGCTGCCCGGTGAGCATCCTCACGGTCTATGTAGAGAGTATGTTTTCGGCTCCCGTCGACCACCCATCCGTTCGGCACGACGTTGAGCTCCACATCGCCTCGGAAATGATCGGGGACTGCGCTCTGCACGTCGACATCCACAGAGAGCTTCGTCTGGCCGGAGACGGCCACAGGCTGCGGATCGCTCATCATCTGCACCTGCACCGCTTCGACTACTGTAAATGCCGCCGCAGACGAGACCTGCTTGCCGCCTTCCAAGTCAGCGGTGACGGTCAGCATGTACGAGCCGACAGCCAGGTTCTCCGGCAAAAGGGTCTGATACGTCAGCTTCTGTTTCTTGAGGCCCAGTATAGGTTTGACGGTCACCTCTCTCAAAGTATTGACCGCATTCGCACTGGTGCCAGTTCCTGTCCAAAGGACGCTCTTTATAGCCACAGTCTGATCCGTCTGGTTAGTCAACTCGAGTGTCGCGAAGAGCTTCTGACCAGCGATGCATTTGAGGTCGGAAAGGGTGAGGCGTGGGTTGATTCCGGCAACCGCCATGACTCGTGCCACGGAGAGAGTTGCATCCAGCAGCAGATGGGGCTCGAAAGGCGCGGTTGGAACGAAGGTCGTCACAGGGCCGGGCGCCAGGAACTCTGCCCGGACTCCCATATTCTGACCGACTCTCGGCTGAAGGCTCGCGGTGTTTTTCGGGATTGCGATTTCAAGTATCTGTGTGCCGTTGACCAGCTTTTCAGCAACAATGATGGTTTTCGGGTCGATGGCTGTTTCGCTCCAGACCGGAGTATCCTTGCTGTTCGATGCGTCGAGAAGACGAGCGACCACCACAGGCGTCCCGCCGTTCACAGCGCTTCCAATGATGATTTCAATGTTGTCGGCTCCTCGCAGCCACCCATCTCCATTGAGATCGAGATCGAACATGACGTTGGCGGCACCTTCGGTTCGAGCCGCGAGATAGAGGAAATTGTCGTCCCAATTGCAGTAGACCGTCCCTTTGATAGGGCCATCCGTTATGGTGTAGAAGGGGTCCCATTCGCCGTCCCCAAGCACTCCATCGATGAGAGGTGTACGTTTGAGACGCTGGGGGTCGGATGGATATCTCGGTCGTTCTCGGAATTTGAGCGCGGATATCTCCTGCGGCGCAGCCTGTACCGCCGCTGGCCTCACGGCCTCTTTTTCCGCGTTGGCATCCTGCGCTCGTGCAGGCGATGATATGGATGCCAGAACGACTATTGCAGGGAGCAGAAAAGCGGCGAGTGTTGCAGCAGATAATCGTTGCATTCGACCGATTGTCTCACCCCAAAAACGTAGATGTAGTGCCGGCAATAGGATGCCCTCCCTGTAACTAGTGCTGCCCTATCTTACACTTTTGTTTCGACTCTGTCAAGACCGAACATTTCGAGAATTAAGGCGCCGCCAAACCCATTCCATTTCAACTCTTGGCATGGACAAGGGTATACTATCATTGAGAGCACTCGGCCTGATTGAGTCTCCGGCAAGCATTATGCCTCTTATCGATAGTTTCAACCGCACAATCGACTATCTGCGAGTCAGCGTCACCGACCGCTGTAATTTTCGCTGCGTCTACTGCATGCCCGAGGAGGGAGCGGAGGTCGCTACGAAGGCGGATATCTTAACCTTCGAGGAGATCGAACGCCTGGTTGGAATAGCGATGCGTCTCGGCATGTCGAAGATTCGCCTGACCGGTGGCGAGCCCCTCGTCCGCAAGGATATTGCACTCTTGGTGGCGCGAATTGGCGCCCTGCACGGACTGACGGACTTCTCCCTCACCACAAATGCTTCCATTCTCGCACCTCTTGCCCTGCCCTTCGCCAGGGCCGGGCTGAATCGCATCAATATCAGCCTTGACACTCTTCGCCCGGAAAGATTCTCAAGGATAGCTCGTCGGGGCGAGTTGCAAGCTGTCCTGCAGGGCATCGAAGCCGCCAAGCTGGCGGGTTTGACGCCAATCAAGCTGAATTGCGTAGTCATGCGCGGATGGAATGAGGATGAAGTCCTGGACTTTGCTCGACTGACATTGATGCAGCCTTTCGATGTCCGCTTCATCGAGCTGATGCCAATTAACTGGTCGAAGGGAGAGGACGGAGGCCAGGGCATGGACTCTTTTTTTGCTCTTTCTGCCCCTTCCGATGAGTATCAACGGCCCGGAAGCATTCCGCTCTACGCCAAGTCTGAGCTAGCGTCGTTGCGCAGCACATTTCATGAGAAGAGCGTCGCCTCCACACAGTTGGATGCGACTGCGATGCGGAAGGCGTTCGTATCCTCACGGGAGATTCGGGAGCAGATTGAGCAGGAATTCGGGGTCCTTGAGCCGGCAGAGGTAGTTGCGAATGGCCCGGCCCGATCCTATCGCGTGAATGGAGGGCTGGGAACTGTCGGATTCATCAGCCAGATAACGAACGATATGTGCCTCACCTGCAACCGCTTGAGGTTAACCGCGGACGGGCAGTTGCGCCCTTGCCTCATGGCGGATGGAGAGGTCGATCTGCGGACTCCGCTAAGATCGGGCGCCACGGATTCAGACATTGAGGAGCTGTTCAGGATGACTGTCCTCCACAAACCAAAAGAGCATCGTCTGGAGGACGGCAGTGCGCCCGTCGGTCGAAGCATGAGCCAGCTCGGTGGCTAATTTTTAGCCGTTGACGCGACTAGTTTAATCGCACTCCAGTCGGAGTGTCCGCGGAGGTAGCATGAGGAAAATTCGCTACGAGGCGGCTCACACCTACGACCTGTTGCCCGATACCGGCAAAACCGTGCGTCTCGGCGTAAGCGACGAGTGCACTCTCTTCTCTCATGGCGGCAAATGGTTCGCGGTAGGCAGTCTATGTCCTCATCAGAATGCTCCGCTGGATGGCGCAGTCGCAGAGGACGGATGCGTGACCTGCAGGCGGCACGGGTATCGCTTCGATCTGAAAACCGGCGATTGCACCACTTTGGGAGGATATGGAATTCCTGTCTACGAGGTCTCAGTCGAGGACGACACCATATATGTGAGTCTGTGGGACTTCGAATAACTGAGCATATGGGCTCCAACTGGAATTCAAGTCCATGATTAAACTTACGGACAGCGGTCATAACCGCATACTGGACGGCATAAAAAAATACAGCAGAATTGTCGGACAAGCCCGTCAGCGTGGCATGAACGAACGGGACACGGCTGACATCGTCAAGGCCATGCTAGGCGATATGCTCGGCTACGATCCCTTCTTTGATGTCACGGAGGAGATCAGTGTCCGAGGCAATTCAGCCGACTACGCCGTCCTCATCGATCACCGTCTTCAGTTTTTGCTCAATGTAAAGAGCCTGGCCGTCGTACCGAATGCCTCACACCTGCTGCGCCTCAGTGGCTCTTCAGCGCCTCCCTATGCAGAGTGGGCACTGCTTACCAACTCAGACGTCTGGAGTTGCTATCGGCTCGGCGTCGGGCATGACCGTCATGCGGAGATGGTATTTCGGGTATCTATGCTCGACCCCACGCCGACGGAGGAGAAGGCAGCGCTGTTCTATCTCATCAGCAAAGAGGGAGTGCAGGAGCAAGTACTCGATGAATATTGGGAGCGAATGCGAGTGCTGAATCCCGGCAGAATCGCCTCGATGCTTCTCTCCGATGACGTATTAAATCTTTTGCGCCGCGAACTGCAGCGCACAGCCAACTACCGGATCGACGCCCACACCCTCTATGCCTTGCTCGTAAAGGATGTCCTGCGTCCGGATGCGCTGGCTGCCCGAAACGGGTCGGAAGGTGATCTGCCTCGGCTGCCGCAGTGCTTCGCCTATGTCCGTGACCCGCATGATCCCAACACCTGGAGATTGCGTTATCGCAACATCGACGGCACCGCTCATGCTGAGCTGCTCACGCTGGCACTGGCGGAGCTGTCGGGCGATTCGCGTGCCCTTGGCATCCCCGCAGACGATATCCCGCTCGTTCGCGAACGTCTGCGGGTGGCATTCTTCGATCTCGGCATTTCGCCCGAGGAGCTTCCTGACCTACTGCGAGGCTGATCCGGAGCAAAATCACGGTTGACCCCATCTTGACAATCATAGCCGATTCCACTACAATAGAGCCTGCGAACAGCATTTCCAGTCGAAGAGCGATGCCCCTTCCTATGCGCACAGACCAGTTCGATTACCATCTTCCGCCCGAGCTGATTGCTCAGGTCCCTTCGGAGCGTGGAGAGTCTCGTCTGCTTGTCCTGCATCGTTCGGATGGCCGCCTGGAGCATCGCCAATTTTCCGACCTCCTTGACTATCTATCGCAGGGCGACACTCTCGTCCTGAACGATACACGCGTGACCGCGCGGCGACTGGTTGGAGTGCGCGAGTCGGGACGCGAAGCGGAAGTCCTGCTGCTGCGACGCATCGGGGACAAGCGCTGGGAGGCCCTGGTGCGTTCGGGCAAGTCCCTTCGCTCTGGTGCGTCGATGACAATCTTGGGACGAGACAGAGAGCTGCAGCGAGCGACGGCGACAGTGACCGGGATCACCAGCGAAGGCGGACGCATCCTGGAGTTTGCGGATGCCGAGCAGTCAAAAGCTGTAGGTGAGTGGGGCGTCTCCCCGCTTCCGCCTTACATTCATACTCCGTTGCCTGTCGAGCAGGAAGAGCGCTATCAGACAGTCTATGCGAGGCATGACGGCTCAGCGGCCGCGCCCACTGCAGGGCTGCATTTTACGACAGAGATGATAACTCAGGCTAGGGAAAAAGGCATTTCAACCACTTCGGTCACCCTGCATGTTGGCGCGGATACCTTTCGACCTGTTCGCTCCGACACCGTCGGAGAGCATGAGATGCATGGGGAGTGGATCGAACTGCGGCCCGATGCCGCTGCGATCATCAACTCCACGCCTGGCCGTGTAGCCTGCGTAGGCACGACTTCCACACGGTGCCTCGAATCTGCTGCAGGATTTCGCACTCCTTCAGAGCAAGCTGCTGGCTTGCGGGTAGCAGCTTATCAGGGTGATACGCATCTCTTCATCACGCCGGGATATGCCTTCCAGGCGATGGACGCGCTGATAACGAACTTTCATCTCCCTCGCTCCACACTGCTAATGCTTGTCAGCGCATTCGCAGGTGTCGAAGCAGTGCGCCATGCCTACGACGAAGCAGTCAGGCTTAAATACAAATTCTTCAGTTTCGGTGATGCGATGCTCATCCTCTGATTCCTGAACTACCGGAGAGACAAGTCATGCGCCTCGATGAGTGGCAAAAATTTATCGAATCTCAGTTTTTGGATGACAAGGCATTGGCGGCCGAGAAGGCCGCGAAAGCTGAGGCAGATCGGGCGCATTCCCCGGTGCCGATCTACGACACCAACGGGCCGGAAGCTGAGCATTCCGAGCTCTCTGCCCAGCCATCTCCATCGGAAAACGAAGTTGGACTCGCCGAATTTGAAGCCGCGGAGACATCAGGCACCCCTCAGCCAGCAGTTAAGACTACTCTTCAGCAGTCCGGGTTCATTGTCCGCACCGTAGTGTCCCCTGAGGAGGCGCTGCCCGAATTGCCTCCGGTGATGCCAGTGACATTCGGAGATGCTCGCGACTTCGATGCGGACATGCCCGATTTCGCGGACTACCTGCCCTCCAAAACTCCAATGCATCAGGATGCGCAGGAAGCAGTAAACAGGGCCGAAGTACACAATACCGAAGGAGTCTCGTCGATTGAAACAGGCCCTGTTTCGGTTCTGCTTCCTTTGATGTCCGGCTTTGTCTTGCCTTTGGCAGGGAGCTCACCGGATCCTGCAGTCCGTCGCAGCGTCGCGGCTTCCTCCTCGCCTGTGCGAAGGCGAGCGCGCGCTCCGCAGGCCCGCAATGTGCCGCCGGAGACCAGCACAGACCGTCCACACTCCTCGGATTTGTGGTCAAAGGTGCCGCGGCATGTGCAGACTCTTCTAGCACTCGAGCGTATGGAAGAGGAGCGAGAGGTCGCGCAGGCCTCCTACAAACGTCCTTTCCAGGAGAAGCGAGCGGAGCTTGTCGCCCGCATTCTGGATCCGATCCTCTCTCTTGAAGACACGGCGAGGCTCCTCAACGTATGCCCAACGACCGTGCGGCGATATACGAATAAGGGCATACTCACTCACTACCGAAAAGAGACGGATCGACCTTCGGAAAACGCGAGCGAGAAGGAGACCCGGCAGCGCAGATTTCGCCTGTCCGACGTGCTGTCATTTCTTGAAACCCAGCAGTTGGCTCTGGAGACGGATCGCTCGAAGGAGCGCGTCCCACCAGCTCGCCGAAGACGGTCACTTGAAGAGGCCTCTGACCTCCAGGCTCAGGAATAGATCGGTTTAATTTCGATGCCGAAAGAGCCTCCCGAGTCGGAGCGGCAGCCTCCAATTTCAGACCCTACTCAATCTGAGCACGCCTCTGAAGGCAGGGCTTCGGCCTCCTTGCGCATCGGTCTCTTTTCCGAGAGCTTTCGGCCTGTCCAAAACGGCGTCACCACTTCGCTTCTCACTCTGATCGATGGTCTGCGCAGTCGAAAGCATCGGGTCTGGATTTTCGCTCCGGACAATGAGCATCAGACGGAGCCGGAGATCAACGTGCTGCGGTTTCCTTCGTTCGTCAGCGCCCTCAATCCCGGCTATCCCCTCGCCTACCCTTTTTTGCCGCGACTCGCGTTGACGACGCAATTCAATCGCCTGCGCCTCGATATCGTGCATACCCACACGCCCTTCGTCCTTGGCTTGACGGGGGCCAATCTAGCTCTAAGCCGCGGTATTCCGCTAGTCACCACGTTCCATACACTCTATTCGCAGTACAGCCACTACATTCCGTTGTTCCCCGACCCTATGACGCAGAACCTGCTTGAGGTCTACATCCCCTGGTACTACAATCGATGCGCCGCGATTCTCTCCCCTTCCGAAGTTGCGGCGAAGGCACTCCGTTCGATGGGCGTCGAAAGCGCAATTCATGTGATTCCCACCGGCATACCGATTCCCATGTGCGAGGATGTGAGCGATGAGAGGAAACGGATCACTCGCCACGCGCTTGGCCTCTCTGTCGAGG
>JANXLO010000067.1 GCA_025355115.1 Chthonomonadaceae bacterium | reverse complement strand
GAACCAGAACTGTACGCCATCCGGTTCGCCATTGAAGCTGCCGGTCAGCACAGTATAGTCCCCCAGAGCATGAAACCCATGTGAATTCGCCCATCGCTGCACATTCGAGCCGCGAGTCAGCGTATGGCTTGGGCCGAACGTCGTGCCAGCAAGCCAGACCGTCGCGACCTCGGGATCGGTCTGCATCTGATGCCGCCGATGGCTCTCGCGGATAGCCGCACCTGTCCCTACAACGAGCGTTCCGACCGAAAGGAGAGCGGCCCCGCCTCGCCATATTCGTCGGGATTTGCGGCTCCGGGCGAGGCCGGCGGGTCGAGACTGCTCCATCGCACCACTCCCTCATGGCGGTGACGCCGTACGAATAGCATGCTGCTTCGAGGAGATTTAGCGCAGGTGCATCGCCTCACGAACGAGGCTCAGCGTGTCGGAGGCGGCAGCGCGAGCGCGCTCGGCTCCATTCTGTAGTATGCGCTCGAGCTCTGCGGGATCGGCAAGGAGTTCCTGCCGCCTGCTTCGCATGGGCTCCAGTACGGTGTTGAGCACTTCGGCGAGCTCTTTTTTGTTCTGCATGCAGCCACGCTCTCCTGCGATATCCTCGTCCCAGGAGGCCTTATAGCCGTCCGGATCGTAGAGGCGTCGCAGTTGGCAGACCACGCAGTGCTCAGGGATTCCGGGGTCGGTCTTGCGTATCTTCGTGGGGGTGGTGAAGGCGTTTTTGACCTTGTCGGCCACAGCATCCGGGCCGTCAGCGAGGTAGATGGCGTTGCCGTAGGACTTGCTCATCTTGCGCCCGTCCAGGCCCGGCACAACGGCTGCGCCCTCCATCAGAACCGTCTGCGGCTCAGGGAAGACGTTGCCAAACAGGCGGTTAAACCGGCGGGCGATCTCACGGCTGATCTCGAGGTGAGCGGCCTGATCCTTCCCTACCGGCACGGCATGGGCGCGATAGACAAGGATGTCGGCAGTCTGAAGGCACGGGTAGCCGAGCAGCCCGTAGGAGACCGACTCATCGCCGCCGCCCCGCTCCTGCATCAGCTCCCGCTTTTCCTTATACGTAGGGACGCGCTCGAGCCAGCCGACCGGCGTGATCATTGAGAGCAGCAGGTGCAGTTCAGCGTGCTCCTTGACATGGCTCTGAATGAAAATGGCGCACTTCGAAGGGTCGAGGCCCGCCGCGATGTAGTCGGCGGCCACCTCACGGCAGGCAGGCGCGATCTTCTCGGTCTCTTCATAGCGCGTGGTCAGCGAGTGCCAGTCCGCGATGAAGCAGAACATCTCATACTGATCCTGAAGTCGAACCCAGCTCCGCAGAGCCCCCTCCAGATTGCCGAGGTGCAGCGCGCCGGTGCCAGTGGGCTGCATTCCGCTAAGAAGCCGCTTGCGCGGGGCAGGATTTTCAGGCATAGTCGCCACGTCGTTCTCTTCTCTCCTCAGCGGATAGGGGTTTGAGTCTAGCTGAAATCAAGGCCGCTGATCGCGGTAGCTGCACGCACTATTGCAGGGCCAATGATGTAGCTCGTGCTGCGGGTGACGATCAGCACCATCAGGATCATCGTGCCATACATCGACATGAACTTCTCATACTTCCAGGCTAGGTTAGCATGAGCCAACCCAGCGAATATCTTCGAGCCGTCGAGCGGCGGAACAGGAATGAGATTGAAGAACATGAGGCCGAGATTGATAAGCAGAAACGACTCCATGAACTGGCCGAATGTCGTCAGCGCCCCGCTTTCACGAAACAGCATGGGATCATGACCGGTGAGGCCAATCAGTCGTATTGCGAGACCGAACACCAGGGCCAGCAGCAGATTCATAAGCGGGCCGCACACGGTCACGATGATCATGTCACGCTTGGGGTTGCGGAAATTTCTCGGATTGACCATGACCGGCTTTCCCCAGCCGATGCCTCTACCGGCGATGGAGGTAAAGACGATCATGAAGAAGCCGAGCGGGTCGAAGTGCTTGTCGGGCCACAGATTGATGCGCTGATCTTTGCGCGGGGTGTCGTCGCCAAGGCGGTCGGCGGAGAAGGCATGGCCGAACTCGTGCAGGGTGATGCTGCAGACCGTCACGATCAGCGAGATGACAAATCTTTCCAGGTTGAAATTCTGAAGCATGGAGGCTCTTCTCTCTATTCCCGGAGACGGGCTGGGATTCGCTCCTTGCGGACTAGATCTTCCGGCACTTCTCTCTCTACGATGAGATCGGCTTTGCCGTCAGCGACAAGCACCATGGCCGGGCGGAGGAAGCGATTGTAGTTGCTCGCCATTCCGTGGTTGTAGGCACCGGTGGTCTGGACGGCAAGAACGTCTCCCATTGCCGGAGCGGGGATGCGGGCGTTCCAGATCAGAATGTCAGTCTCGCAGTGCTTCCCGGCGATGGTTACCACCGCGTCGGAGGGCTCGCCAGCGCGGTTCGCGAGCAGGCACTCGTAGACCGCCTCATAAAGCTGAGGCCGCGGATTGTCGGACATCCCGCCATCGATGGCGGCGTATGTCCGGGTTCCGGCACCCTCGTCTATGGGGACTGTCTTGATGGAGCCCACCGTGTACAGCGTCGTTCCAGCCTCGCCGACAAGCGCACGGCCTGGCTCCTGCGCGAGAATGGGATAAGGCAGCCCCGCTGCGTCGAGGGCAGTCAGGAGGGCGGTCACAATGCGCTCCGCGAATGCGTCGTAGGAAGGCGGCTCGTGGCTCGAGAGGTAGCGCACTCCGAGCCCGCCCCCGATGTTCAGTTCCTCGACGACCGCGCTGGTCTCTTTCATGATCGTCATCATGAGGCGGGTCATGATCTCCGCAGCCTGCGTATGCGTGTCCGAGTCGAGAATCTGCGAGCCGACATGGCAGTGAATGCCCCTAAAGCGCAGGCCGGGAACAGCAAGAACGCATTTGACAGCCTTGAGCGCGGAGCCGTCGGCGATATTGAACCCGAATTTGGTGTCGGCCTGCCCGGTTCGGATGAGGCGATGAGTCTTCGGGTCCACTCCCGGAGCGGCCCGAACCAGCACCTCAACCTGAGTGCCCCTCTCCTCCACGATCTGACCAAGCAGCTCTATCTCAGAGAAGTTATCGAGGATGATGTGTTTGATGCCGCTTCGAACGGCGTATTCCAGTTCAGCCCGAGACTTGTTGTTTCCGTGCAACGCAATTCGATTCGCCGGAAACCCAGCCTCAAGAGCGACATAGAGTTCGCCGTAGGAGGCGAC
>JANXLO010000059.1 GCA_025355115.1 Chthonomonadaceae bacterium | reverse complement strand
CTTCGCTTAAGCGAGGGAGAAAGCCCGACAGACCGCCTGTCTCTCCAACACCAAGCAGATGTCGGTTGCCCTGATGCTCTATGCCAAGGACTAAGACGAGACTCTTCCTATCGAAAACTACACAGTCTGGAACGGATTTATCGCCAACGACCCTCGCAGCCCTAAATGAATGGATATGCTCTATCCTTACGTGAAGAGCGAGCAGGTGTTCACGTGCCCGAGTTTCGCGGGCATCGACAAGCATTTTAAGTATATATCAGCCGCCTACGCTGCCTGTCGTTCGGGGTGGGCCTTTCTACGGCTCCTATGTGCTGAATTCCGCCTATTACGCTGAGACCGCTGTGAGCGCGCATGGGCCCTCCACACAGCCACTCGCTGCGCTGGCCGCTCCTGCCGACACGATTTTCGCGACCGAGACAGGCGCCCCGGGAATCGACCGGAACGCTGTGGTCACGTGGCGTTTTTATCAGGTCAATCCGGTTGTAGTGACGACCAACAACCCTCCCACGCTGAACACGAATCAGGGCATCGTCGTCTACCTTCGCCACAGTCTAGGAGCGAACAGCACCTTCTGCGACGGGCATTCCAGGTGGTATCGGGGCTCCAATTTGGTCGCGACGCATCCCGTCGGCCCGAACAAAATTCCCATCTGCTACCTGTGGACGATTGAGGACGACTAAACTGTGCCTGACCCTCGCTTGTCTGGGAGGGCATCGTGTGCAAAGAAGGGTGACTATGGCAGCGGGGAAATATTTGAAAGCGGTCCTGCCGCTGTTTGCAGCCGCATGCGTTGCCGGGGCAGGTATGCGGGCTTCAGCTCAGGGTCTAGGAGTGAGGACTGATTTCAAGTTCCGCTTCGGGACGGATGCTGCACGCCCGGGCACAGTGCCGGTGACTCCAGAGAGCGTATACACTTTGGCATCGGGCTACGGCTTCGAGCCAGGTGTGAAAATCAGGGGCTTCAAGTCCGAAGGTAGAGAGGCTGTCCACACCGGGTACTGCGCCAGCGACCAGCCTTTCTATTTCTCGGTCGCCTTGCCGGAAGGCAACTACCGCGTCACTCTTACTTTGGGTGATCCCAAAACTGGCTCCGTGACAACCGTCAAGGCAGAGTTACGCCGTCTGATGCTCGAGCGAGTCGCCTCTGCTGTCGGCGCGGTCGCAGTCCGGAGCTTCACTGTCAATATCCACACTCCTACGATTCCAGGCGGAGACGAGGTGCGGCTGAAACCCCGTGAAAGGACTTCGGAATGGCGGAACTGGGATGAAAAGCTGACGCTGGAGTTCAACGGCTCACATCCCGCGGTTCACTCACTGGAGGTTACTCGAGTCGACGATGCGAAAACCCTTTTCATACTCGGAGATTCGACGGTATGCGATCAGCCGCAGGAGCCCTGGAGCAGTTGGGGACAGATGCTGCCGCGCTTCTTTGGACCAGGGATCGCCGTCGCGAACTATGCAGAGTCCGGCGAATCGCTGCGTAGCTCGCTCGGTGAGAAGCGCCTCGACAAAGTGCTGAGTGTGATGAAGCCCGGCGACTATCTTTTCATACAATACGGGCACAACGATATGAAGGAAAAGGGCGAAGGCGTGGGGGCGTACACGACCTACAAGGCATCGCTCAAGCACTTTGTAACAGAGGCTCGCAAGCATGGGGGCATTCCCGTGCTAATAACCCCAATGCATCGCAGAAGCCTGGATGAGAGAGGCAAAGTGTTCAACACTCTGGGCGACTATCCGGAAGCGGTGAGGCAGGCGGCGAAGGAGGAGAATGTTCCTCTCATTGATCTCAATGCTATGAGTGGCATCCTGTACGAGGCGCTGGGCCGCGAGAATATCGGAAAGGCGTTCCAGGACGCTACCCACCACAATAATTTTGGGAGCTACGAACTCGCCAGGTGCGTAGTCGAGGGCATTCGTCACGCGCACCTTCCTCTAGCAAAGTTCGTCACGAAAGACCTCCCGCCCTTCGATCCTGCCAACCCCGACCATCCCGACCAGTTCATTATGGCCGCCAGTCCCGGAGTCACTGCTGCAAAGCCCGACAGCAATTGAGTCAGGGAAATTGGTCGGGCGCGGATGCGTCAAACCCCATCAGCAATTAGAGCGCAGGTACATCAATGTGCCTGCGAAAGCGGTAAAACCGTCGAAGGCTGCCTGAGAATACATTCATTCCATCGCCTTTGTGGAGACAGAAATGCCCGGATTGCTGTGGGACGTCTGAACTTTATTTGCAGTGTGAGTGTATTCACGTAACAGTAAGCATTTCGACTCAGTCCTTACACGATGGCGAAGGAGACGTATCGGCGTGAACGCAGAAATAAGATTTCGACTCAGAAGGCGGGGAGCCGGAACAGTGTTGCTGCAAGCATGCCTGCTGCTGATTTGCGCGCTGGCTGGCAGTCCGGCACGAGCGCAAACAGGCCTCTCTCGGGCGGCAGTAACGCAGACGGACGCCGCATTTACTCTCTCCAATGCCTTCGTCACAGCTCGCATTGACAGGCGCTCGGGCGATCTAGTCTCGCTAAAGTACAGAGGCATGGAACTGCTAGGCGCAGGCTCAGGTCACCCATACGCCTACTGGTCGCATACGCCCGATCCTGGCGGTCACATCATCTCCTCTGTAACGATCGACCCTGTGTCGAACGACGGGGAACGCGCTGAAATCTCGGTTAAGGGGCTCTTCGAGGGAAGTGCAATGGGGCAGGGGCCGGGAGGGAGCGTCGCCGCAGACATCGAGATCCGCTATGCGCTTGGTCGTCGCGATTCTGGCGTCTATACCTACTCCATTTTTGACCACAAGCCGGAGTACCCCGGAACATCGGTGGGGGAGGCACGGTTCGGGGCGAAGCTGAACGATCAGATCTTCGACTACATGAGCATAGATGCTCGCCGCAAAAAAGTCATGATTACGGCAGAGGATTGGAGACGCGGCGCCCCTCTCAATATGAAGGAGGCCCGCCGCATGACCACGGGGCGGTATGCGGGTCAGCCGGAGCACAAGTACGACTATTCCGCCATCCAGTTCGACACACCTGCTTATGGCTGGTCGAGCACGCAGCGCAAGGTTGGCTTCTGGTTCGTTAATCCCAGCATCGAGTACCTGAGCGGCGGTGCGACCAAGGTGGAGCTGACCGGCCATCGTGACGTTAATGACGCCGCAGCACCCACTCTGCTAAACTACTGGCGCGGCAGCCATTACGGCGGCTCCGTCTGCTCGGTGGTTCACGGCGAGGCATGGACGAAAGTCATCGGCCCTTTCCTCATCTACTGCAACTCCGCTCCTGACCCCGACGCGGCGTGGAAGGATGCACTTGCACAAGCGGCGAAGGAGAGTGCCCGCTGGCCTTACGACTGGGTGACAGGCGTGGACTATCCTCATCGTAGCCAGCGCGGGACGTTCACAGGCCGAATCGTCCTCAAAGACCCGCAGATGCCTGCGGCCAGAATGACCAATCTGTTGGTAGGGCTCGCTGCCCCGGACTACGGTCCGTCCCCCGGAGGGCTTGGACTGGACGCGCAGTTTGTGGATTGGCAACGCGACGCGAAATTCTACCAGTTCTGGGCGCGCGGCGATGCGCAGGGCGGGTTTAAGATCGCCAACGTACGGCCCGGCAAATATACGCTTCACGCCATCGCGGACGGTGTCCTCGGTGAGTATGCGAAGGCGGATGTCGTCGTGAAGCCCGGTCAGACGCTGGATGCAGGGGCTCTGGAATGGAAGCCAGTGCGATACGGGAAACAGCTCTGGGATATCGGAATACCCAACCGCAGTGCGGAGGAGTTTCTGCACGGTGACCACTATTGGGAGTGGGGACTGTATCTGAAATATGCGCAGGAGTTCCCCGAGGACGTCAATTTCGTCATCGGAAAGAGCGACTATCGCCGGGACTGGAACTACTGTCAGCCGCCGCGCGCAGTCGGCAAGTCCACCGTCTGGTCGGTCATATTTCATCTGCCCAGAGCGGTGTCGGGCAAAGCGACCTTGCGCATCGCCCTTGCCGGTGTCAGCGCACGGAGCATCGCCGTAAACGTCAATGATAAGTCTGCGGGAGACTCCGGCGCTCTGCCGGACACCGCGACTATCCGTCGAGACGGGATAAGAGGTTACTGGTTCGAGCGTGATGTCGTCTTCGACGCCGCTCTCATGCGGCCCGGCGACAATGTTTTGAAGCTGACCATTCCAGAGGGCAATGTCATGAGCGGAGTGGAGTACGACTACCTGCGCCTTGAGCTC
>JANXLO010000014.1 GCA_025355115.1 Chthonomonadaceae bacterium | reverse complement strand
CGGCCGGGAGCGTGATGAGATCGAGCAGTCCCCCGAGCATGAGCGAGAAGAGCTGTCGCTGCTCTATCAACTGAAGGGCTTCTCAGAGAATGAAGCTGAAATGATGGCGACTCGCGTCGCAGCTCAGCCAGAGCTGTTCCTTAAAACGATGGCGCACGAGGAGCTCGGGCTTAGCGAACGTCACTTCCCCAACCCGCTAATCGGAGCGGCCTCCGCTGCCATATCCACCGCGATCGGGGGCATTCTGCCCGTACTCCCCTTCTTCTTCCTGCGCGGCGTCCCCGCCGTGCTGGCCGCCGCGCTTGTCGGCATGGCGGCTCACTTCGCCGTCGGCGCAGCAAAAAGCATGATTACCTCTCGCACTTGGTGGGCAAGCGGGCTGGAGATGACCCTGATAGGCTTCCTCACAGGAGGCGTCACCTTCGGCATCGGCAAACTCTTCCATATAGGCTAATGCCGTAAGTTGCGCATCATACCGAGCATATAGTCAGGCAGTCTGGCTATTTCGCGCGGGCGCCCTTGCGGGCGATGATAGTGCGCTTGCCTTTTTCAATGTCGCTGGTGACGTTAGTCGTGACCGACGCCTTGCCGGGGCCGGCACGGTGAATATTAAGGATGTCGGGGAGCGCATTCACTTTGCTGATGATCGTCTTGAGATGCTCCGTATCCCGCACCTCAATGGCAACCTCCAGAGAAGCCGTCCTGTCGCGATGTGACTGTGTTTTCACGGCGGTGATGAAGGTCTTATTCTCGCTGAAGACGTTGCTGACGTCAGCAAGCAGCCCCGTGCGATCCACGGTCTCGATAATGAGATAGACCTGGAACACCTGGCCTTCGTTTCCGATGTAGGCAACGGACATGCATCGGTCCGCCTCATGCTGTAGTGCCTGCTGGGCATTGGGACATTCTCGACGATGGAGAGCCATACCGCGCCCGCGGGTCACATAGCCGATCACCTCATCGCCAGGAATCGGCAGACAGCAGCGAGAACGGCGGAACTCCATGTTCTCCGCGTCCAGGCCGCCCGCCCGAATCTGAAGCTTGCGGTCGTCGGCACGGGTGCCGGTAGTACGCAGTTCGTCCGCTTGAACGGTCGGCGGCTTCAAGCGATTCAGAACGGTGAGCGGGGCGATGGTTCCCTGCCCAATCTGCGCTAGCAGGTCTTTTTCCCGGTGTTCCTCCTCCGTAAGAATGTTGAACTGCGCAGCGACAGTCCTTAGCTGCTCGTCCTTGATGAGCGCGCGCGGATCTTCTCCCCAGGCGCGGGGATCTCGATCCGTCTGATGCTGAAGCTCCTTCTCCAGCATCTCGCGGCCTTTAAGAATGTTCTCGTCGCGGTTCAGGCGGCGGAAGTATGAGCGGATGCGAGTGCGGGCGTGGGAAGTCTTGACGAAGCCGAGCCAGTCGCGGCTCGGAGCGGCGTTCGGCCGCGTGATGATGTCGACGCTCATCCCGTTCTTGAATTCGGGATTGGTGAAATCGAACCGGAACGAAAGCGGCACCATGCGGCCGTTTACCTTGGCGCCTACGCAGTGCTGCCCGACATTGGTGTGGATACGGTAGGCGAAATCCACGGGAGTGCTGCCGACGGGCAAATCGAACACATCGCCCTTAGGCGTGCTGACGAATATCTGATCGGTGAAGAGGTCGTCGGCAATGTTCTGCATGAACTCGCGGGAGTTTTTGCTGTCGTTCTGCCAGTCGAACATCTGCTGTCGGAGGAAGGCCAGCCGCTTTTCGAACTGATCGCTGACTTTGCCGCCCTCCTTGTACTGCCAGTGCGCGGCGACTCCGAATTCTGCGGTGCGGTGCATCTCCCATGTCCGTATCTGCACTTCGATGGGGCTCCCCGATGGGCCGGTCACTTTGATGTGCAGCGACTGATAGAGATTGGTCTTGCTCTGCGCGATGTAGTCGGTATACATTCCCGGTATCGGCGTCCATAGCGCGCTGACGAGGCCGAGGGCGTGGTAACACTCCGCACGAGTGTGAACGATTACGCGCAGAGCGGTAAGGTCGAACAGGTCGGCGAACTCAAGGCGCTGCTGCTGCATCTTGTTGTGGATACTGTAGAGGTGTTTGGGGCGGCCCTTGACCTGGGCGGAAATACCCTCTTCCTTTAGCTTCTCAGTCAGGATTCGGATCGCATCATCAACTTCGGCCTGGCGCTCGGATCGATTCCGCGCCACCATTTGGGAGACTTCACGATAGGCTTCGGGGTTGACGTACTTGAAGGAGAGGTCTTCCAGCTGCCACTTGAGCTGCCAGATGCCGAGGCGGTGCGCGAGAGGGGCAAAAATTTGGAGCGTTTCAGAGGCCATGCGGTACTGCCGCGCTGGAGAGAGGCTGGCCAGCGTCCGCATATTGTGCATTCGATCCGCGAGCTTGATGACGATGACGCGAAGATCCTTCGCCATGGCGACAAAGATTTTGCGGATATTAGCGGCGTTCCTGGCCAACTCCGCATGCTTCTTGCGACGCTCCAGCGCGGCGGCGCTCAGCTCTTCTTCGTCCTCAGGCGTCGCATCGCGCTTCTTGCCCTCATCTACTCCAACAATTTGCAGTTTGGTAACGCCGTCCACCAGATGAGCGACCTCCGCTCCGAACTCCGCACTGAGCGCTTCGCTGGTGACGTCGCAGTCCTCCACGACATCGTGCAGCAGCCCTGCGGCGAGGGTCGCCTCGTCCATTTCAAGTTCAGCCAGAATCTCGGTGACATCCAGCGGATGCGTGATGTAGGGCTCGCCGCTGCTGCGGGTCTGACCCTCATGCTTCTCGGCGGCGTAGCGGAATGCCCGGCGCACCAGATCGGCGTCGGCCTGCGGGCGATACTCGGCGAGCCGGACAATAATGCGCTCTAGCTTCGCAGCGAGATCGCTCTCCTGAACGCTTGAGTCCGAATCCGCATGCGCCCATTCAAGCGCGGTTTTCGAGGAGGGGGAAGTCGTCATCGGTGTGCCTGCGCCTCTCTAGCCGTCGCGTTCCGTGCTCTCCTAAGACGTGGAGCGTCCTGTTTCGTCACCGGTCAGACGAAATAGAACGCTCCGCAAAATCAGGGCAATGCTCATGCATAGTCGGTCGCTTGCATCTTGCCCGACCGTCACCGCCTTAGTCAGCGGGGATAAATAGTATACCTTTTTTTGCTGTCTGCTGTTCATAGCCGGTTAATTATTTCAGACATCACGTTGCGCTTCAACTTTGGGAGCCTCTTTTGCGTGTGCAGAGGGCAGAAATGGCGAATGAAGTGAACTGACAGCTGGCTCGGAGCCGCAGATTTATTATGCTATAATTTGTGGCATGATAAAGCCCGATTTTACCGCGCCTGAAGCCGGTCGCAAACCCCGTTTGACGCCTCGTGCCATGCTTGAAGTGAAGCGGTTGAGTGAGCCGCAGATGCATCCGGATGGCGAGCGGATCGCATTCGTCGTCACGGAACCCGATTTCGAAGAGAGCCTGAATGTCAGCCACATCTGGCTGACGGAGTGGCCGGTCGAGGAAGACAAAGAGTCAGGAGACAACACTTCCGAAACAGTGGAAGGCACAGATGAACATGAGCCTAAAAGCCCGGAGGAACTGACTCGTCAACTCACTTTCTCGCGGGACGGCGAGGACTATCCGCGCTGGTCTCCAGACGGACATTACCTAGCTTTTCTCTCTGAGCGACCTGATCTCACCAAGCCTGACGATGATGAGGAAGACTCGCCCGTTCCACAGCTATGGCTGTTGCCTGAAGCGGGCGGAGAGGCCTACTGCGTGACATCGGCCAAGGAGGGGCTGATCGATTATGCCTGGACTTCCGATAGCTCCGCGCTGATATACTTGACCCCGGAGCCGCGCCCACGACCGCTCGAGAGCATCCGCAAAGAGGAGAGGGATCGGCGCAAGATCGACCCTATCGTGGAGAACGAGGATCGACTGCGGCGTCAGTTCTGGCACATCGAGGCCGAGAACGGCAAGCCAAAGCTGCTGCATACCGCGGACTGCGGCGTCTCCGAGTTCGCTCTCGCGCCCGACGATTCACGTCTTGTCTACCTCACGAACCGAACCGGCGAGCCGAACGACTATCACGTTGGCGAACTCGTCTGCTTCACGATTGACGGGGGCGGCACGGCGAAGCTTCCTGAGCGCGGCGGGGACAAGACCCATCTGCGCTGGTCGCCCGACGGAACACAGCTCGCATTTTTGACATGGTTCGATCCCCTGCTCTCCTACTCGCGCCAGTGCCTTTTCGCCCTCGAAATTCCATCAGGCGCGGATGCTCCACTCCCTGAATACCGGCTTCTCACGTCTCCTGCCTTCGACTACGATATCACCTGCTTCGAGTGGTGCCGTAAGGACAACTCGATCTACGCGCTCGCAGCCGTAGGGACTGGCAGCGAAATATTCCGCATCGCTGAAGAGACGAAACGACTTTCCGCCGGCAACACGGCGGTGATGGAGGATCTAAGCGTAGATCCCGACGGCACCGCGCTGGTGTTTGCGGGCGAGTCGTCCGAGGTATTTCCGGAGATATTCGTGCGTGATATGGAGGGCGTCCATCATCAGTTGACTCGGCTGAACGCCAGCATGACGGAACAGCATGCCCTGCCTCGTCAGGAAGTCGTCACCTGGAACAGCCCGGACGGAACGTCCATTGAGGGCGTCCTGACCTATCCGAACGACTATCGTGCCGGAACGCTTTACCCGATGATCGTAGATCTGCACGGCGGCCCGAAAGGGCGCGCGATAAATCGTCTGCGCTCGTACTCGTATCCGGCGGTCTGGGCGGCGGAGGGATACGCGGTTCTGCGCCCAAACTTTCGGGGCAGCGAAGGCTACGGCAATGCCTTCGCGATCGCCAATCGCCGTGACCTGGGCGGCGGCGACTTCGCCGACGTCATGTCTGGAGTGGACTGGTGCATCACGCAATCCATCGCCGACCCCGCACGGCTCGGCGTGATGGGCGGCTCCTACGGGGGATACCTGACCAACTGGGCGATTGGGCACACCGACCGATTTCGCGCCGCAATCTCCATGTTCGGCATCTTCCACCTTCAGACCGACTACAGCAACTCCGAACTTTCCCGCTGGGACAATGACTACCTTGGAGCCTACTACTGGGAGGATCCGGAGATCTACGCTCGGCTGTCGCCCGGCTCGTACCTGACCCAGATCAAAACCCCCACCCTCATTCTGCATGGTGATGAGGACGGCAACACCGTCCTGGGCAACTCCAGGGAGCTCTATCAGGCTCTGCGCCATCGCGGCGTGACGACCCAGTTCGTCCACTATCCCCGCGAAGGCCACGGGCTGAACGAGCCGAACCACAGGCTAGACGAAATGCGCCGCTGCCTGGCGTGGATGGACAAGCATGTTCTCGATCGGGGACAAGGGAGCGAAGTCTACCGGCTCGGCGACAAGATACCGCATGGCAACGGCAAGTTCGAGCTGATAGTCACACGAGCGGAGGTGACGACATTCCTCGGTCAGCCGGAGAAGCGAGAAAAGGACGACGCAACCGCCACCGTCTTGCTGGAGGTTCTCTTCGCGATCAGCAACTCGGACACGCGAGAGGCAGTCGAGCCGCTAAGGCTGTCGTTGTCGGACATAAGATTGGAAAGCAACGATGGCGGACCAATCGGACCTCCACTTCTGC
>JANXLO010000751.1 GCA_025355115.1 Chthonomonadaceae bacterium | reverse complement strand
TCGTCGTCATGGTCGCTCTCGGCATCGTCGGGTGGATCGCCATTACTCGCTCTGTGAGCGGTCGCAGACTGATGGCGATGGGAAACAGTCCGGTCACGGCCAGGCTCTCCGGCATCCCTCTGGATAGGTATCGTGTGGCCGTGATGACGCTCAACGGCACCATCGCCGCTCTGGCAGGGATCATCGCGCTGGCATTTTTGCAGTCAGCTGATCCCAGCACCGGTCAGGGCTTCGAGCTGTGGGTGATCGCTTCGGTCATCATCGGCGGCACCGCGCTGAGCGGGGGGCGCGGCTCAGTGCCCGGAGCGATTCTCGGCGCGCTCATCATCGCCGTCATCAACAACGGCCTCATTCTGCTCAGTGCGCCATCCTCCGCCGCGACCATAATTACCGGCGCCGTCATCATTCTCGCGGTAGCCATCGATGCATTCGTGAAGCGTCGCACACAGCCGTTGCGCTGACGCAACTTCTCCTATCGGAAGGGACTCCCTATGAAACGTTTTTTTCTGTTGGCTCTGCTGGCATCGCTGCCTCTCATGCTGATTTCGTGCAGCCCAACTCCTGCCACGCCGCCCATAACGCCTGGAGCCAAGCCGCCTGCGACAGGGCAGACGGATGCTAGGCCACGGATCAGGATTGGCTATGTCCTGCATGTCCTCAACGACTTCTCGCAAGTCATCAAGCGTGGGGCGGAGGACGCCGGAAAAGCCCTGGATGTCGACGTCGAGGTGGTTGGGCCGCCTGCGGCACAGGCGACGGACGCCATCGGCATGTTCGAGGGCATGGTGCAGAAAAAAAAGGATGGCCTGGTCGTCATTCCTATGCCCGGTGATGTCTGGGTTAAGCCGATCAAAGAGGCGTCCAGCGCGGGCATACCGGTGCTGACAGCCAACATCACCAGTGCAGGTTCTGCCTCCGAGGCATGGTTCGGGCAGGATGAGTATCAGAGCGGCGTTGTCCTGGCGACCGAACTGCGGAAAATGCTGGCGGCCGACGGAAAGAAGAGCGGTAAAGTTCTGGCTGGTATCTGCGCTCCAGGGGTCGCAGTCCTCGAGGAGAGGTACAAGGGCTTCACGAAGGGCATGGAAGGCAGCGGCTTCACCGTGACCGATCCGAAGGATGTGGGCGTAGAAAACACGAAGAACTACTCCGCATGGGAGAATCAGACGACTGCCAATTCCGACATCGTCGCGGCGGTTGGCCTCTGCTCGATGGACATTCCGAACCTCGCCAAAGTGAGGACACGCTCCAAGGCCAAGTGGCTGGTCGGCGGGTACGACCTGAACGCAGAGACCTTGGATGCGCTCAAAGCGGGCACCACTCAGATCAGCCTTGGCCAGCATCCGTACCTTCAGGGCTATCTCCCTGTACTAGCGATGGTGCAGCACCTTCGTGACAAAAAGCCGTTGCCGAAGGGGTGGGTCGATGTCGGAACCGAGATAGTGACCAAGGCCAATGTGGACTCCCTTGTCCCACGAGAGACCGACCGTGCCGCCGAAACGAAATGGTACGCCGACTACATTGCCAAGAACTTCACCGACCTTGGGTCGCTCGCCAAGCCGTTGCCCGGCACACATCCGTAGCGTTTGCCGCTCAATCCGGATGTCACTCTCGGCCTCAAACTGCGTCTAATAGTGTTGAGCGGCTTCAGCGCCGAGATTTAACGAAGGAGACTATGATGACACGTATTCTGCGCGGCTCTGGCCGATGCTTTCAAAGGTTGATGAGTTCCACTGTCTGTGCTATTGCAATGATTGGGGTCGCCGGATTTACAGCGGTCTCCGCGCAGGCTCAGGAGACAAAGGGCGGGGACATGGTTCCGTTGCCCGTCAAACTGCCCAAAGCAGCCTTCACCGGAACGCCGAGCAGCGCGCCGGTAGGGACGAACGTCGAGAAGCCGACAGGCAAGCCGCGCCCGATCCCGATGGTTCCCAAAGGCACAGTCAATCTGGCTCTGCACAAAAAGGTGACTAGTAGCTCCACTCCTTTCGGCGGCTCGCTCGATCTGGTGACGGACGGCGATAAAGAGGCACGGGACGACGCATACGTCGAGCTCAAGCCCCGGCTGCAGTGGGTACAGGTCGACCTAGGCGCAGTCTCGCCGCTCTCGTATATCCTCTTCTGGCACTCCCACACAGAGCCGGTCGTCTACCATGCGGTAGTGGTGCAGGTCTCGAACGATCCTAAGTTCATCGAGGGCGTGACGACCCTGTTCAACAACGATCAGGAGAACATCGCGATGCTCGGGATCGGGAAGGACAAGGAGTATTTTGAGACTTCCGAGGGCAAGCAGGTTGATGCGAAGGGCGTCAAAGCCCGATACGTGCGCTTCTATAGCAAGGGCAGCACGTTCCACGATCCCTTGAACCGTTATACAGAAGTCGAAGTCTACGGCCTTCCCGCCAAATGAGGCACCGGGGCGTCCTCGTCGCTGTGATGGTTCTGCTTGCTGTCGGTGCGCTGCTCTTCAGGCTGCCATCGCTGGACAACAGGCCGATGCATGGCGACGAGGCCGTTCATGCCTTCAAGTTTCTCGATCTCTGGCAGAAGGGCGACTACAGGTACGACCCCAACGAGTACCATGGCCCGACCATCTACTATGCTGAACTGCCGGTCGTCTGGCTGACCGGCAGAAAAAGCTTTGTTGACATCCGCGAGGCGGACTATCGGCTGCCGACCGTCCTCTTCGGAGCCGCGATGCTGCTGCTTCTGATCCCCTTGTCAGACGCTCTGGGAAGACGTGGAACAGTGTGTGCGGGCCTCATGCTGGCGATCTCGCCAGCTTTCGTGTTCTATAGTCGCTACTACATTCAAGAGATTCTCCTCACATTCTTTACGCTCGGAATGCTGGCCTGCGGCTGGCGTTACACCCGGTGTCTGCGCCCCATCTGGCTTGTCGGCGCCGGAGTCTGCGCGGGTCTGATGGTCGCAACCAAAGAGACCGCCGTCGTGACTTTCGTTGCGTGTGGTTTGGGAGTAGTGTTAACGGCGCTCTGGACCAAACATATAGACGGCACCAAACTCGATTTGCGCCGCTTCTCAAATCCTAAATTGTTTGCAATCACAGGAGGCGTCGCGCTCTTCACGGCTTGCCTGCTCCTCACGGGTCTATTCCGACATCCCTCCGCAGCCATCGACTATTTGCGTTCCTACACGCCCTGGCTCGGTCGCGCGCATGGCACCAGTCTCCACCGTCATCCGTGGAGCTACTATCTCGAAATACTTGTCTGGTGGAAGAAGGGGAGTGCCCATGTCTGGAGCGAAGGCCTAATTGTAGGTTTGGCGCTAATTGGAGGCATCGCAGCTGCCCTGCCGAACAAAATAGGCAAGCTGAAGTGCAGTCTGCCGTTCGCTCGTTTCATCGCCTTCGCTACACTGCTGCTGACAGCAATCTATAGCATCATCCCGTACAAGACGCCCTGGTGTGTGCTCAGCTTTCTGTTGGGAATGATCCTTCTTGCTGGGATAGGGGCGAGCGTACTGCTGGAGCGTCTACCTGGGAACATTCTTAAATCGGCAGTAGCAGTGTTGCTGCTTGCAGCATTCGCACAGCTCGGATGGCAGTCCCATCGTACCAGCTACGTCTCCTATATGGACAGCGCGAATCCCTATGTCTACGCTCAGCCAGTAGCCGATGTCGTGGAGCTTGGGCGGCGGCTCGAAAAACTATCGTTGGCCTCTACTGAGCATAACGCGATGGTCGTCAAAGTTTTCGCGAAGGACCAGTACTACTGGCCTCTTCCCTGGTACCTCCGCGAGTTTCCCAACGTCGGCTTCTATCAGGGCGTCCCAGAGGATGCTCAGGCGGCAATTGTGCTCGCGGACCCCGATTTCGACGAGCAGCTTGACAAGAAGCTCGGCCCAACGCATCTGATGAACCATATCTACGGCCTGCGTCCAGGCGCGTTCTTCGAGATCTGGATCAGGATGGACGTCTGGAAAGCCTACCTCGACTGGAAAAAAACTCAGCCGCAACCGAAGGAAGAAGCAGAGAGCGGGTAGGAAGCGAGTTATATTGGAGCAAGTATGCAGTGGGTGTAGTTTGCGCTCAGGGTAGTTATTTTGTGTCCATGGGGAACACTCCTAGTTGCT